>JAJQIL010000046.1:0-3751 GCA_021199235.1 Lachnospiraceae bacterium
TTGGGACATTTTCTCTTGTGGTATATAAGGACATTATCATAAATGGCCCATAACATTTGAAAACATTTCAACAAGATATTGATTTTCCTTTTTCTCCGTGATACAATACTTTTGCTCGCGCCCAGACAGGGTAATGCAGCTGTCTCTGCCAATCCCCATGCGAATCGCAGCTTGATTCCGCACACAAATACGATTGGCGCATACCAGGCAATGGTTTGAGATCCCACGGCACTGCAAAACAGCGGACAATACTGGCAGCACTCATGATTTCTTTATACAGGGGAGGCTCTTTATGTATCAGGTGAAAAAACGAGACGGCACGATTGCCGAATTTCATATCAACAAGATCAGCGTAGCGATCACGAAAGCCTTTGACGCCGAGGGCAAACAGTACCATCCGAGCGTCATTGACATGCTGGCGCTGCGCACGACAGCGGACTTTGAAGACAAGATTCACGACGGATTCATTTCCGTGGAGGACATTCAGGACAGTGTGGAGAAGGTCCTTTCCGAAGCCGGCTACGCAGATGTGGCAAAGTCCTACATTCTGTACCGCAAGCAGCGGGAAAAGCTCCGCAATATCAATTCTACGATGTTAAATTACAAGGATCTGGTGGACGATTACCTGCAGATCAACGACTGGCGTGTCAAGGAGAATTCCACGGTCACCTATTCCGTGGGCGGACTGATCCTCTCCAACTCCGGCGCGATCACGGCCAACTACTGGCTTTCTGAAGTCTATGATCCGGAGATCACCGAGGCGCACCGTTCGGCCGCCATCCATCTGCACGACCTGTCGATGCTGACCGGCTACTGCGCGGGCTGGAGCTTAAAGCAGCTCATTCAGGAAGGCTTGGGCGGTGTGCCCGGAAAGATCACGTCCTCCCCGGCGTCGCATTTGAGCACCCTCTGCAACCAGATGGTGAATTTCCTCGGCATCATGCAGAATGAGTGGGCCGGGGCGCAGGCATTTTCTTCGTTTGATACTTATCTGGCGCCGTTTGTCCGCACGGATCATCTGAGCCAGAAAGATGTCAGGCAGTGTGTGCAGTCCTTTATCTATGGGGTAAATACGCCGTCCCGCTGGGGCACACAGGCGCCGTTCTCGAACATCACGCTGGACTGGGTGGTGCCGGACGACCTGAAGAATCTCCCGGCGATTGTCGGCGGCAAAGAGCAGGATTTCACCTACGGCGACTGCCAGAAGGAAATGGACATGATCAACAAGGCCTTCATCGAGATCATGATTGAGGGCGACGCGAACGGCCGCGGGTTCCAGTACCCGATCCCGACCTATTCGATCACGAAGGATTTTGACTGGAGCGATACGGAAAACAACAGGCTCCTCTTTGAAATGACCGCGAAATACGGCACTCCGTATTTTTCCAATTATATCAATTCCGACATGGAACCGAGCGACGTGCGCTCCATGTGCTGCCGTCTGCGTCTGGATCTGCGCGAGCTGCGCAAAAAGTCCGGCGGTTTCTTCGGCTCCGGCGAGTCGACGGGATCAGTCGGCGTTGTTACGATCAACCTGCCGCGCATTGCGTATCTGGCAAAAGACGAGGCGGATTTCTACGCGCGTCTGGATAAGCTGATGGACATTGCCGCGCGCAGCCTGAAGACGAAGCGGACCGTCATCACGAAGCTTCTGGATGCTGGACTGTATCCGTATACCAAACGGTATCTCGGTACCTTTGACAACCATTTTTCCACGATCGGCCTCATCGGCATGAATGAAGCCGGGCTGAACGCAAAATGGCTGCGGGCGGATCTGACACACCCGGAGACGCAGCAATTTGCGAAGGATGTGCTGAACCATATGCGTGAACGCCTGTCCGATTACCAGGAACAGTACGGCGACCTGTACAACCTGGAGGCGACCCCGGCAGAGTCCACGACCTACCGCTTCGCAAAGCACGATAAGGAAGAGTTCCCGGACATCATCACAGCAAATGAAAACGGGACTCCCCGTTCTGCGAAGAATACCGATGCGCCATACTATACGAACTCCAGCCACCTGCCGGTGGGCTATACCGAGGATATTTTCTCAGCGCTCGATGTGCAGGACGATCTGCAGACGCTCTATACCTCCGGCACCGTCTTCCATGCTTTCCTCGGCGAGAAGCTGCCCGACTGGAAATCAGCTGCGGCTCTTGTACGGAAGATCGCGGAGAATTACAAGCTGCCCTATTACACGATCAGCCCTACTTACTCCGTCTGCAAGAATCACGGCTATCTTTCCGGCGAGATCTACACCTGCCCGCACTGCGGTGAAAAGACCGAGGTCTACAGCCGTATCACCGGCTATTACCGTCCGGTACAGAACTGGAATGACGGCAAGTCGCAGGAATTTAAGGACCGCAAGACTTACGATATCGGGGCGTCGCGGCTGAAGAAAAATACAGACGCGAATGTTACCGCGGCACAGGAAGCAATGAAATGCGGTGCAGATCCGGAACAGACAAGCGCCGCTGCATCCGCGAATGCCACAGCTCCAACGTCAGTCCAGGCGTCAGACGCTCTGCTCTTCGTCAGCTCCTCCTGCCCGAACTGTAAGGCGGCGATGGCACTGCTCGACCAGAACGCCATTGCTTATCAGAAAGTGACGGCTGACGAGAACATCGACCTGGTAAACCGCTTCGGCATCCGTCAGGCTCCGACTCTGGTGCTGGTACACGGAGATCAGTTCCAGGCGTTGCGGGGAGTCTCCGATATCAATGGTTATCTGATGTCGCAAAAAGCTAAGATCAGCGCATAAAAAGGAACCAGTTTTTTCTATATAAATGTAATCGAGTAGGGGCTTGTCCCCCTACTCGCCCGCGCGGTTGCTGCGTGCCAGTGGCACGCGTTTAGCAACGACCGGAGCGGCAGCGGAGATGCGCCCGGCGACAGCCGGAAAATTCCTGTCGCAGCCCTGCGCATAAAAAGAAGCGGCTGTTAATTGAAATGACAGCCGCTTCTGACGTTTTGAGATAATGTAGCTGTGAAAGCACGAAACAGTTACGAATTCAGTGTGACCTGACCTCTCACATCTGCCCGTCCATGACACCCCAGTTCGTTTTCAGATAATCGACCAGGGAGATCACTGTCAGGATCACCGCGATCCAGGTCACGACCTGCGCGATCAGGTTCCACACGCTGCCGAAATCGAAAATCAGCATGATGACCATGATCATCTGGGAGACCGTCTTAAACTTGCCCCAGTAGCTGGCCGCGATCACGGTGCCCTTTTCTACCGCCACGAGACGGAAACCGCCGATCGCCAGCTCACGTCCGATGATGATGATCACCATCCAGGCCGCCAGCTTTTCCTGCTCGACCAGACAGATCATTGCCGAGCAGACAAGAAGCTTGTCCGCGATCGGATCCATGAACTTTCCAAAATCCGTGATCAGATTGTCTCTGCGGGCGATATACCCGTCCAGCGTGTCCGTCAGACTCGCCAGAATAAAAATGATCCCTGCCAGAATATTTCCATAGGGAATCCCATCAACCAGCATCAGCACCACAAAGACCGGCACCATGCATACACGCAGCATTGTCAGCTTATTCGGTAAATTCATCCGCAATCACTCCTATCAGATCATATTCCTGCGCACCGGTGATGGTCACTCTTGCAAAATCGCCGGACAACAGGGTCTCATCCGTATTGATAAACAGCAGCCCGTCCACATTGGGCGCGTCACCGTATGTACGCGCAACGTAAGTATGAGCGCCTGCGAAACGCACAGCGTTTTCTGCATCGCAG
>JAJQIL010000046.1:3851-8685 GCA_021199235.1 Lachnospiraceae bacterium
GCGCGACTTGCCGCCGATGCGCAGCGAGGGGGCGTTTCCTCTTCGCCTGCGAAACGCACAGCGTTTTCTGCATCGCAGGCGCGACTTGCCGCCGATGCGCAGCGAGGGGGCGTTTCCTCTTCGCCTGCGAAACACGCAGCGTTTTCCGCATCGTCCGCGTCTTCCATGAGCTCGCCTTCCACCATTGCGGTCACGGTGCGCCCCACCATCTGTTCCGCGTGTTCGAATGCGATCTCCTGCTGCAGCTCCATCAGCTCATCTCTCCAGCGCTGCTTTGTCTCTTCCTCGATCTGATCCGGCATGGAAGCTGCCGGTGTATCCTCTTCCTGCGAGTAGGTAAACACGCCAAGGCGGTCGAATTCCATCTCATCAATGAAATCCATCGCTTCCTCGTGCTGCTTGAGCGTCTCGCCCGGAAATCCGGCAATCAGCGTCGTGCGCAGCACAATGTCCGGGATCCGCTCCCGCAGAGTTCCGATCATCGCGGTCAGATCCGCGCGCGTCGTCCTGCGGCCCATCCGTTTCAGGATCACATCGGAAGCATGCTGAATCGGCAGATCCAGATAATGGCAGATCTTCGGCTCGCGGGCCATCGTATTGATCAGTTCCTCATAAATTTCTTCCGGATAACAGTATAAGATGCGAACCCATCGCAATCCTTCAATCCGGCAGAGTGCCTCAAGCAAAAGATGCAGGCACTTGTGGCCGTAAAGATCCACTCCATAGACTGTCGTCTCCTGCGCAACCAGGATCAACTCTTTCACACCCTGTGCAGCCAGGCTCTCCGCCTGCGCGATCAGGTTCTCCATCGGTACACTGCGGTACGGTCCGCGAAGCTTCGGGATAATACAGTAGGTGCAATGCTTGTCGCAGCCTTCCGCGATTTTCAGATAAGCATAATAGCCGCCTGTCGTCAGTACGCGTTCCGTTTCTGCATTCGCATTAGTAAACGGTACATCGGTAGAATTCTTCATTGCAGATTCTCGCTCCGTTTCAAAAGAACCCACCTTCACACTCCGCTCTCCGCGCAATGCTTTTTCCAGCACAGGAACGATATCGCCCCACGCTGTCGTGCCGAGTACCGCGTCCACCTCCGGAAGCTCATCGAGGATTTCCTGACGATAGCGCTGCGCCATGCAGCCCGTCACCAGAAGCGCCCTGCAGCTCCCGGCATTTTTATATTCGGCCATCTCTAAAATGGTCTGAATGCTCTCGTCCTTTGCGTCGTTGATAAAGCAGCAGGTATTGATGATGATCACATCCGCCTCTGTTTCATCGTCTGTAAAAGTATATCCCTGTTCAGAAAGCAGACCCAGCATTTCCTCTGAGTCGACGAGATTCTTGTCACAGCCGAGCGATACAAAGAATATTTTCATGACAAAGTATCTTCCTTTTCTTCGGAGTCTTCAGCGGAAAGCATTTCCACCTTATCCGTGGAAGCAGCATCTTCCTGCGGTTCTGCCGATCCTTCGGGGGCTTTCTCCTCCGTGAACGCAGCACTTTCCTGCGGCTCTGCCGATGCTTCCACTTCTTCCGCTTCCACCACGATCTCCTGTTCTTCCCGCTTCTGTTCCTTCATTTCCCGCTTCCGCGCCTTTTTCTCCGCTTTGGCGGCGTCTGATTTGGCCCATTCATCCTCAATCAGCGCTTTTACATCCACGCCGGGATTCTTCTTCTGTATCTTTTCCAGCTTTCTGGTGCGAAACCGGATGGCCAGAAGGCCGATCAGGTTCGTCAGGCCGTCCGCGATCAGGCAGATGCCGATGTAGATCAGTATCTGGTAATCTTCCGCAAACGGATAGACCAGCAGGAAAATACCAAGTGCTATGATGATCAGCGCCAGGATCAGCGCCAGAAACCAGCGTCGGATCATCAGGCGTTTCATGCTGACAGCGCTCTGAATCTTGACAATCGCGCCGACAAGAAGTACTGTCGCCATCGCAAAAGGCAGCACCATGCGCATAAAATCCGGCGTCAGCAAAACAAAGACGCCAAAGGCCGCACAGATGATAGCAATCACCAGCTCCAGCTGCAGATATCCTTCCTGCCGCTTATCGCTCGTAAAATAGATCACGCCGTATGTGGCTCCTACCACGAGCATGATCACGCCCACGCCCTTCCCCATCATCTGAATGGAGAGAGTCGGCCATACCAGCAGCACAATTCCGACCGCCACATAAAGGAACGAAAGGAAAATATAGCTTCTGCTGAATTCCTTTATTTTTTTCAAAGCAGCCCCTCTCCTCTCTCAGTGAGTCAGCCCTCAGTTTCTTCCGTTTCTGTTTCCGCTGTTGCAGAAGCTTCCGCTGTCTCTGCCATTTCTGGAATTTCTGCTTTTGCCTTTTCTTCTTCCGGATCCTCCTGCTCGCCCGGCCTGATCTTGAGCTGTCCGCTGTACAGCTCCTCCACTGCCTTCGAGAGCGGCTTGGAAACGGAAAATTCTCTCATGTCCTCCCCTGCCCCGCTCTGGCGCGCGATGATCTGGCGCGCGCGCTTGGACGTTGCCATCACGATCGAGTAACGGCTGTTGACCACCGGGGTCTCGCCCTCCTCAACCTCACTGTTGACTACCTTCATTAAATCAGAATAAGACGGATGCAGCATCATAATTTTGTACCCCTTTCATTAATAAAAAACAACTTGTATGTTGACTGTTCAATATCTCTATCGTTTATAACTGTTCTGCATAGTTACTATGACTGTATTATTATATTATAGTAAACGACGTAAGTCGTTTTAATAATATCCTTATTATGTCAAAGCTATCAGCTCCTGCTGAATCTGCTTTGCAAAATCCAGATTCCTGCTGATCTTGTTATGCTGGCCCTCGATCAGATGATGAAGCTCTTCCACCGCCTGATCCAGATCCTCATTTATGATCATATAATCATAGCGGTCGACGTATTTCGACTCTTCTATCGCCTGCGTCAGACGTTCCCGGATCACATCCTCCGACTCGGTCTCTCTCCCGCGCAGTCTCTGCACAAGCGTCTGCGCGTCCGGCGGCATCACAAAGAGCATCAGTACGTCCGGCATCTTCGCCTTTACTTTCAGCGCGCCCTGCTGTTCGATTTCCAGGATCACATCGCGTCCCTGCTCCAGCTGCTCCTCCACGTAATCCTTCGGCGTACCGTAATAATTGCCGCAGTAGCTTGCATATTCAATCAATCGATCCCTTGCGATCAGTTCCTCAAATTCGTCCTTTGTTTTGAAAAAATATTCCCGGCCGTCCTGTTCGCCCTCCCGCGGATCCCTCGTTGTCGCCGAGATGGAAAGCGCATACGTATCGTACTGCGCGGTCAGTGCTTTCATCAGAGTCCCTTTCCCTACTCCGGAATATCCGGATACTACGATCAGGATTCCTTTCCTGTCCATATAAAATCTCCCTTCGGTGTCTCGTATCTTTGTATAAATCAGACTGTCTCAGCCTCCGTATCCATGCGTTTCCCGCGTCCGGCGGCAGCCGTCAGGCTCAATCGCCGCGCGATCGTATCCGGCTGCACGGCAGAGAGCACGATCTGCTCCGTTTCCATGACGATCACAGCCTTCGTCCGGCGTCCCTGCGTCGCGTCCACCACGCGCTGCTGCTCCTTCGCATTCTGCACCATGCGCTTGATCGGCGCCGCATCCGGATTCACCACTGCGATCACTTTTTCCGTATTCACAAGATTTCCAAAACCGATGTTGATGAAATCCGCCATTGTTTACCTCTACCGCTCCATTGCAGATAAATCTGCATGTACTGACTTCCTGTTTTGCTGCTGTTCGGAACTTTTATTCTATGTTTTGAACCTGCTCTCTTACCTTCTCAATATCCGTCTTCAGGTCGATCGCGATGTTCGACGTCGCCAGATCGTTCGCCTTGGAGAGGATCGTATTCGCCTCGCGGTTCATCTCCTGCGCGATAAAGTCCAGCTTGCGGCCGATCGCTCCGCCATCGATCAGAGCCTGACGCATCGTCTGAATATGGCTGCGCAGGCGGACCGTCTCCTCGTCTGTGCAGATCTTATCCGCAAACAGCACGACCTCGGAAGCAATCCGCTGCTCCTCAATCTGGGTATCCGCCAGAAGCTCTTTCACCTTGTCCTCCAGCTTTGCGCGGTATTCCGCGACGATCTGCGGATAACGCTGCTCTACGAGATTTACATTTTCATCCATAACGGCCAATTTGTCAAGAATATCTGTCTTTAAAGCTTCGCCTTCTTTTTCGCGCGCCTTCGACAGCTGCTCACACGCTCCGCGAACCGCTTCACGCAGCATGGATTCAATCTCTTCCTCATCAATGTCCGGGTCTTCCATCGAAAATACCTCCGGGCAGCGTCCCAGCCGCGATGCAGTCAGGTCGTTCTCAATCCCGAACTGCTCCGACATTTTCCGGAAATAATCCATGTATTCCGCCGCAAGCGCCTCATCGTATTTCAGCGCGGCTGTTCTCTCTCCATAATCCTCATATGTCACAAACAGATCGATCTTGCCGCGCTGCAGGAACGTCTTCATCTCCGCGCGGATCTCCGATTCCAGAAAACCGAACTTCTTCGGCATCTTGATATTGACGTCAAAATAGCGGTGGTTCACCGCCCGTACCTCTACCGTAAATTTTTTACTGCCCCGGAGATATTCATATCTGCCGAAGCCTGTCATGCTCTTAACCATTGCCGCGCTCCCTTATATTTGCTGCCTGTTTGCTTCCGATTTTCTTCCGATAAGCCAGATTATACCCGATTCCAATTTTCCAGTCAACGTATTATTCCCATAATTCCTGACTTCTGTCACAAAGCAAGTTACTATTCACGGGATGGGGATGATATCTAAGGTGCCTGGCTTCTCATCTTTT
>JAJQIL010000116.1 GCA_021199235.1 Lachnospiraceae bacterium
GAACTGTAACTGTTGCACAATTTTTCTCTTGCGCGCAGTTTCGCACTATGCTACACTAAGAAACTGTTGTGGGCGTGCCGTGCGTACGCCGTGATCGTAACAATGTAATATAATTACGTAACTGCGCAAGTACTGAGCAGTTACAGGTATTGTAATTAAGCAGCTGTGATGGTAAAGAACCATTATCAGTTATGCGATCACATGAGAATAAGCAAGAATCTGAGGAGAACCATTATGACAAAAATCTGCTGCCTGAACCCTATCTCTGAGATGGGAACAAACAATCTGACCAACGACTATGAACTGACACAGAATCTGAACGAGGCGGACGCCGTGCTGGTGCGCAGCGCGGACATGCACTCGCTGGAATATCCGGAAAGCCTGGTCGCCATCGCGCGTGCCGGCGCCGGTGTCAATAACATCCCGCTGGACCGCTGCACCGAGGAAGGCATCGTGGTCTTCAACACGCCCGGCGCAAACGCGAACGGCGTAAAAGAGCTGGTGCTTGCCGGGATGCTGCTCGCCGCGCGGGATATCGACGGCGGTATCCGCTGGGTTGAGGAAAACCGTGAGGATGAGACGATTTCCAAAGACATGGAAAAGGCGAAGAAACAGTTTGCCGGCAGCGAATTGAAGGGCAAAACGCTCGGCGTGATCGGCCTCGGCGCAATCGGCATCGAGGTGGCAAATGCGGCGGATGCTCTCGGCATGCACGTCATCGGCTACGATCCGTACCTCTCCGTGAGCGGAGCGCTGCGCCTTTCCCGCCAGGTGAAGATTGTGGAGACGCCGGGTTCGATCTACGCAAACTGCGACTATATCACTCTGCATGTGCCGCTTCTTGACAGCACACGCGAGATGATTAATAAAGAAGCGATTTCCATGATGCGCGACGGCACCGTGATCCTGAACTACGCGCGCGACCTGCTGGTCTGCGACGACGACATCGCGGAAGGTCTTGCCTCCGGCCGCATCCGCCGCTACATGACAGATTTCCCGACCCCGAAGACCTGCCACATGAAGAATGTCATCGCCACGCCGCATCTGGGCGCTTCGACCGCCGAGTCGGAGGACAACTGCGCGGTGATGGCTGTCGATGAGCTGCGCGATTTCATCGAGACCGGCCGTATCCGCAACTCAGTCAACTATCCGAGCTGCACGCTTCCGCCTGAAAAATGTGCGTGCCGCATCTGCATTATGAATGTAAACCGGCCAAACATGATCGTAAGCTTTTCCTCCCTGCTCTCGCAGGCGGGCATCAACATCCCGAACATGACAAACAAAAGCCGGGGCGAGGCAGCCTACACGCTGATCGACTGCGATACCCTGCCGGATGCGTCTGTTATTGAAAAAATCCGCGCCATCGATGGCGTGAAGAAAGTGCGGGTCATCTATTACTAAAACACTGCGCGTACATAACAGAGAATGTAAATGCCTTTGTAAACATAAAAAACCAAACTGTTACCTGAAAAGAAAAAACATCCCCGGAATTTCCAGATGAATTTTCCGGGGTATGTTTTTATGTCTCGTTACTATACAGGACAGCATCTCGTACTCGCTGCGAGGTACGTATGATGTCTCTGTGACTTTACTGATGCAGAATCACTTCTATCACTGTATCCACCGGATCCGGCAGCACCGGATCGCCGCCAAGGTTCGCAAACACGATATCCGGGTAATTGCTGTAGACCCAGTCGCTGACGACCGGAATCTCCGCACCGGTCGCCAGATAGCGGATGGCCTCAACCTCCTCGCGCTTTACGCCGATGAGCGGCACCGCGCCCACCGTGTTCTCAAACACATGATAGTAGAGACGATGATCTCCGGCGGTCACGCGGCCGTAGTCCGGCTTGTCCATGGGAATTCTGCTGATCTTCTGATCCGTACCCTTTCCGGTTGCCCCGTTACCGTTTTGTTCCTCGTTCTCCGATAACGTTTCGCAGCCGCCCTGTTCCGTATTTTCCGTTATAGCCCCGCAGTGACCCTGATCCGTATTTTCCACTGTTGCCCTGCCGCATCCATAGATGCTGCGGCCGTTTTTATCCATCCACTTTCCGATCTCCTCCAGCCTTTCTGTCGCTTCCGGCGGGAAATTGCCGCGTGCATCCGGCCCCACATTTAAGAGCATATTGCCGCCCTTCGAGACGCACTCCACCAGCTTACGGATCAACATTGACGCAGGCTTGTAAAAATGGTCGGTCGCGTGGTAGCCCCAGTTGTTGTTCATGGTAAAGCAGGCTTCCCAGACAAGATCATTACCGTTCACATCCTGCATCCCCTGCGGGGGGATGATCTGCTCCGGGCTGACAAAATCCCCGTGATAGGGCGTCGGATGCCCCTCCGCCAAAGAACCGAAGCCCTCGCCGCTCACCTCCAGACGGTTATCGATAATGACATCCGGCTGCAGGGATCGTACCATCTGCACCAGCCCGGTCGCTTTCCACGCCTCACCGCGCAGTTCATTGTAAGAAAAATCGAACCATAGAATATCCAGCTTTCCGTAATTCGTGCAGAGCTCACGCACCTGATTGTGCATATAGGTCAGATAGCGGTCAAAATCACGTCCTTCATCACTGTAAGCCGGATTCTCCCGCATCGGATGAATCGGGTCGCTGCAGTGCGGGTAATCCTCATGATGCCAGTCCAGAAGCGAATAATACAGACCGACCTTCAGCCCCTCCGCGCGCACCGCCTCCACGAATTCTCCGACCAGGTCCCGGCCGCATTTTGTATTCGTCGATTTAAAATCCGTATACTGACTGTCAAACAGACAGAATCCGTCGTGATGCTTCGCCGTCAGCACCATGTACTTCATACCTGCCCGCTTCGCGGCCCGCGCCCACGCACGCGGGTCATAGTCCACCGGATCAAACTCGCGGAAATACTGCATATAGGTCTCTTCCGGCATCTGTTCCTGGCTGCGCACCCACTCGCCCCGCGCCGGGATCGAATAGAGTCCCCAGTGCAGGAACATGCCGAACCGCGCCTCCTGAAACCACTGCATCCGCTTTTCATATGCTTCGCGGTCAAACTTATACTCTTCCATACTTTTCTTCCTCCATCATTCGCTGCATCTGCTTTTTCTTTATCCAGTGGTACCGCCTCTGATAGTGCATGACGATCGAGACAATCGCGAAGCCGATGCCCAGCCCCACCAGAGAATGCAGACAGGCTTCCAGATGTTCACTGATCAGCGCCGAATCCTTCAAAATCAGACCGATCATTGTAAAATAAAACGACCGCCCCGGCGTCAGCGGGATAATGGATGGATACAGAAACACCGTAGACGGATTTTTCGTGTGTATCGCCATGCCTTCCGCGTACAGGCCCGCCGCCAGCGCCGCGAAAAAGTAATAAATAAAGCTTTCCGCCGTACATTCCCGCACCAACAGCCAGACCACCCGGGTCAGAGCGCCGCCGAGTCCCGCAAAGATCAGATATTCCCGCCGGATCTGGTAGACCGCACCGATACAGAGCGCCGACCCAAACGAGCAGATGATCAGTTTTATCGCTTCTCCCATACAATCTCCATTCCGCCGCTTCTATTTCACCAAACGGCTAAATTATGCAGCAAACAGTCACAATGATATGCATACCAGAATGAACACTACTACGTCAACCCGCCCATCAGCAGCATGATACTCGCGAGAAAGCCTCCCGCGATCGCGACCGTCTCCAGGATCAGCTTGAGCAGCTCGATGATTCCGTTGATCTCATTTCCGGACAACAGATTCCGGAACGAATTGACCATCGGAATGCCCGGTATCAGCTTCAGGCTGTTGACGATCATCACCGTGGAATAGCCGTCCAGATAGCCGATTTTATCAAAGAAAATAGCGACCGTCCCCACGATAAAAGCGCTCACAATATTGTAGATGATCTTATTAAAGATCAGACTCCGCAGGTAAATCCCGGACAAGAAGACCAGCACCGTATTCAGCAGGATGATCGACAGGTCCCGCAGGCTCCCGTCATAAATGCCGTTCAGACAGACTGCGGACATCAGAGAAAACAGAAGCACCGCCCACGTCGGGTATTCATTCACATCCAGCGCTTCCTCCAGCATCCCTTTCAGTTCTTCCGGCGGCGGCGTTTCCGCACATACCTTTCTGGAAAGCTGGTTCAGCTGACTTAAACATCCGAGATGAATATGAAGTCCTCCCCGGACGCACCGCTGCGCAGACACTTTCTCCCCGTATTTTCCCTCCAGGCTCAGCGACAGAAAACAGTCCAGCGCAAAAAACTGGACATCCCGGCACTCATAGCTGTCGCAGACCCGGTACACGGTATCTCTGACCCGCTCGATATTTGCCCCGCACAGAATGAGACTTTCCCCGAGCCGGAGCGCAAAGTCAAGTACATGTTCGATATCCTCTTTCATAATGTTCCTCTTTGAACGATTCTTTCATTGTTCGGCACCTTTTTCAGTTACCGATTCTTAAGCTTTCCCGCGTTTTCATTTTCTTGTCAGGGAAAAATTTTTCCGTCATTATTTTCCGAAACATTTTTTCACAGGGATTCATCGCTCTCTTCAAGCAGCGCCGCATACACCTCCCGTTTCGACAGTCCGCGGTCTTTCGCGGCCTGCTTCATCGCTGCCTTGCGGTCCATGCCCTGCGACTCATACAGCGCCACATGCCCGGAAACGCTCAATTCTTCCCATTGCTTCTGATCCTCGCGTTCCAGTTCCTTCCGGCTGCGCCCTTCCATCACGATCACACATTCCCCGCGCGGCTCGTTTTCCCGGTACCAGGCAAGAGCATTTTCAAGGGTTGTTGCAAACACCGTCTCATGCTTTTTCGTCAGCTCACGGCAGATCGTCGCGCGGCGGTCGCCAAGCGCCTCATAAAGCTCTTCTAAAGTACGGACGAGACGATGCGGCGCTTCATAAAGAATCGTCGTTCGTGTCTCCGTCTTCAATTCTTCCAGAATCTGCCGGCGCTCTTTTTTATCTGCCGGAAGAAACGCTTCAAAGCAAAAGCGGCGTGTCGAAAGGCCGGAGAGCGTAAGCGCCGTAACACAGGCGCAGGCTCCCGGCAGCGAGGTCACCTCTATCCCCGCTTCCATGCTAAGCCGTACCAGGTCCTCTCCCGGGTCGGAGATGCCCGGCGTTCCGGCATCCGTGATCAGAGCAACACTGCTGCCTGACAGCATTTTCGCGATCAGGACATGCGCCTTTTCGATGCGGTTGTACTCGTGATAGCTCGTCATCGGCGTGTGAATGTCAAAATGATTCAGCAGTTTAATGCTGCCGCGCGTATCCTCGGCCGCGATCAGATCCACCTCTTTCAGCGTGCGGACAACACGCATCGTGATGTCCTCCAGATTGCCGATGGGAGTCGCGCAGAGGTAGAGGCGGCCTGGTTTTGTATCGGATTTTGTATCAATTTTTGTATCGGTTTGTGTACCTGTTTTTGCACCGATCACTGCATGAGAGTCCATTCGCGCATTTTGCAGTGCAGAAACTGCTCCTGTGATTAGCTCTTCCTGCGTTTTTTTATGTATGTGATTTATTTTTTCCATAGATCCCTCTCACATCTGGCACTGCACCCACACCCGATTTACGTTCTTGTCAGCAACCGGTAAAATTCTTCATTCTGCGGAACCGGAATGCCGTGTCTGCGCCCCAGGGCACACACCGTTCCGGCAAACAACTCTACCTCCGTCTGACGTCCTGCCAGAGCGTCCTGCCGCATCGACGGCTGGCCGTTGGGCGCGAGTCCGTCGATGGTGTTCAGCCATCCCTGCAGGTCTTCTTCCGTCAGCTGAATGCCTTCCGCCGCGGCAACACTTCCGGCTTCCTTCATCGCAGTCACCATGATGTCCCTGTATTTTCCCGGCTTCTGCACACCACCGTAGTCCACGCCAAAGACCGCACAGGTCTGGTTCACTCCCACATTCAGCATCCATTTGCTGTAAAGCTGATGGCGGATATCTTCCGGTATCTTATATTCCAGACCGGTCCGCCCAAAAAATTCCTCCACCTCGCAGACAGCCTCGCTTCGTGAGGAATCCTTTTCGCCAAACGCGATATAACCCACCTTGCTGTAAAAGACCTGCCGATTTTTCCTGGTGGCGTCCATCCCCTGTACACAGGAGTACAGCAGCCGCTTAGGCTTCAGGATATTTTCAATCATCTGTTCCGAAGACACCCCGTTTAAAAACGACATCACGATCGTCCGTTCTCCGCAAAAAGGCCGCGCCATCTCCATTGCTTCTTCCAGCGCCATATATTTGACAGCAAAAATAAGCAGATCCACCTCTTCGCCTTCTTCCGGCGTCACGTAACGAAAGTCGCATTTCTTTCCGTTTGCATATACCCCTTCCGCCTGATAGCGGCGTATACGCTCCCCATCGGCGATGATCAGGAGATCTTCCCTGTCCATCTTCTCCAGAAGCAGGCTCCCATAGAGCACGCCCAGCGCTCCCAGACCCACGATTCCAACTGTTTTTATCATAATCGTTTCTCACCTCTAAATAATTATCGTTTTATATTGACCGGTATTCTCTTCCTGTCTTTTTATGATCCTGACCTTTACTGCTCCATTCGCCGCTTCTTCATTTAAAAACGCAACCAAATGCTCTGTTTTATCGTAGTCGGCATAATCTCCAAACCAGGTTTTGTCCGCATATTGATAAAATTTTCCTAAATACTGCTTTATGCAGTCCAGTATCTCCGCCGGGCCTTCGATAATGTCTGCCATATTGGAATTCTCACACTCCATTAAAGCGATTTTTGTAAACACACTGTTTTTCATTTATGCGCATCTCCTGCCTGCTGTCATGCCTCTCTATTTACGGATTTTTCTACCGCAAATCCGTCCGGATACCGTGCTTTCAATTTGTCAATATTCATTTTCAGAATATCTTCCAGCGGATAGCCGATCGCCATGGCCGTCTCCGCCAGATACCAGGCCACATCCCCCAGTTCCATAGCCAGATGTTCCGTATCGAGTTCATGCCCCTGCGCCATATGTTTCTTTACAATATCGATTACCTCGCCGGACTCCCCACACAGCCCCATAACGCCATTGAGCAGGATGTCCTTTTTCTCCAGTTTCGGATTCAGCGTCCGCATCGCCATATCCTGATATTCGTTAATTGTCATGTGATTGCTTCTCCCACTTAACAGCTTTTTTCATAACCTGTCAGTTCCGCAAAGTCTGTCTGTAAATCTCCGTTGTAAATTCGTAAATTCCTGCAGGCACCTTGTCTGACAACATATAGCTGCCTTCGTTCCCGTCCTTAAAATCATAGACAGTATAACATAAACAAATGGCTACTTCCATACCTTGTTTCAAGTCAATACTGAAGCTATTCCAACCACCCGCATAGCAGGTGGTTTATTTGTTCTCCAAAGCTCCGTTTTTCGGAACGACGAAAAACTCCACAATGGAAAACCGGGCCATGCCCTGACAATTAGAAAAGCGCCTCATCACGAGACGCTTTCTCTGTGCCGCAAACCCTTGATTTTAGCGGCTTTCTTACGTTCTCGATCCGCTTCGCGAATCGGAACAAATCATGAGACATCGGGGATTCGAACCCCGGACAACTTGATTAAAAGTGAAATCATTGCCGTTTTTCGAATTTTCCTCGTCCCTCGAAGGCCGCATAAATCAAGGGTTTTTCCGGTTTCTGCCGTCTTTCGTCTTCCCTGGTTTTGGTTAACATTTCACGCCAATGTTAACCAAACGTTAACCAATTTTGTCTTTACAGATTCCCTTTCAGTTCCGCAAAATCTATCAGTAAATCCCCGTTGTAAATTCCTGCAGGCACCCTGTCTGACATCGTATAACTGCCGCCATTCTCACCTTTAAAGTCATAGACAGTGACAGAGTCCTTCTCATGATCAACAATCCAATATTCCAGGACACCGGCCTTGCGGTATTTAAACATCTTCTTGAAATAATCCATTGACCTGCTTGACGATGAAACGATCTCAATCACCCAGTCTGGCGCTCCATTACAGCCTTTATCATCCAGTTTGGACGGATCGCACACCACTGTAATATCCGGTTCAAGATAATTATAATCATCCTCATTCAGAAAGACTGCAAACGGTGCGGCATAGACCTTACATTTTCCTTTATTGTCCTGAATGTAGCTGCTTATACATCTGGATAAAAACATACTAATCTCCTGATGTATTCTTGACGGAGTTGCCATATCATACATAACGCCATCTATTAGTTCTGCTCTCTCGCCGTCTGGCAGGTCATAGATATCCTGTACCGTGTAAACTCGCTCTTTTGCTAATGGCATTATAACACCCCCAGTTCTTTTATGCAGACAGTATAACATAAACAGACGGCTACTTCCATACCCTGTTTCAAATCGTGGCATGGAATAGCCGCTTCATTCATTTATGCGTATTTCGCTGTATATAAGAATTTAATAGAGAAATCATCGAAAAAGAGCCAGATCAGGCTCTTTTTCGATGTGGAAATTAATATGATAGTAACACATTAAACCGGTTCAAATGTCAAGGACTTTTTTATGACAGAAATAAAGTTTTTGTTACCATTCACAGCCGATTTTTAAAGCACGCCAAATATCCAGAGTTTTT
>JAJQIL010000125.1 GCA_021199235.1 Lachnospiraceae bacterium
TCAACTAAATAATTCCATTTATTATTCGTTTTTTGTGTAAATTTATGGTATACTCTGTCGGATGATGTGTAAATGCAGCTTTTTTGCAGATATCATTCAGCCCATGATTTGTTCCAATAACGTGCACATGCGGCTCCGATAAACAGAACAGAATCGAGGAAACCCTTCCATGAAGAATATCACAGCAAAAACAAAAATCACTTACGCCGTCGGCGGCATGGGGAAAAATCTCGCATATGGATTTGTCGCCTCTTACACGCTATACTATTACAATACGGTCCTCGGTATCAGCGCCTCCTTCGTCGGCATCCTGCTGATGGTCGCACGGATCTTTGACGCCTTCAACGATCCGTTCATGGGCGTGGTCGTAGCAAAGACAAAAAGCCGCCACGGCCGCTACAAACCGTGGATCTTAAGCGGCGCAGTGCTGAATGCGCTGGTGCTCTACGCAATGTTCGAAGTACCGGCAGCCTTAAGCGGCGGCAGCCTTAAAGCCTATGTAGTCGTCACCTACTTTCTCTGCGGGATCACCTACACAATGAGCGATATCCCCTATTGGTCCATCATCCCGGCAATCACACGGGCGGGATCTGAGCGTGAAAGCCTGACCGTCTTTGCACGGACCTGCGCCGGATTTGGCGCAGTGCTGCCCACCGTCCTGACCATGAGCCTGCTGCCGCTGATCGGCGGCGGAACCGATACAGAGCACTACCGCAAGGGTTTTGGCGTGCTGGCTCTGATCATCGCCATCTTCTATGTGGCGACCACTATTGTCACTGTCCGGAACCTCCCCAATGACGAACTGGAGGAGCCGCGGGACACCTCCGTCAGGGAGCTTTTGAACGCCCTGATCAAAAATGACCAGGCGCTGAGCCTGGCGGTCATCATTATCCTGTTTAACGCGGCGATCTACATGACTACCAACCTTTTGCTGTACATGTTTCAGTATGACGTCGGCGACGAAGGTCAGTATACCCTGTTCATGCTCATAAGCGGACTTGTGCAGTTTGTAACGATGACCATCCTCTATCCGTTTTTCCGAAAAAAATACAGCAACCGGCAGATTTTCTCCGTTGCCTGCATCGTGGGTATCATTGGCTATCTGGGCATGACCGGCCTGATCTTCGGCACACATATGACCCTGCTGAAGCTTATGATCCCGGGCGTCTTTATTTCTCTCGCAAACGGCATCGGCTACGTCCTGACCACGGTCTTCGTGGCTGACGCGGTCGACTATGGCGAATCAAAAACCGGACAGCGCGAGGACAGCGTCGTCTCTTCTTTGCAGACCCTGATGGTCAAGCTCGCCACCTCCGTCGCTTCCTTCGTCGCCGGTATCGGCATTGACCTTACAGGAATTGACATCGCGGCTGAGACGCAGACCGCCGCGGCGAAAGTCTCCCTGCGCGTCCTGTTCGCTATCCCTTCGCTGGTTTTAATGACAGGAGCTTTCCTGGTATTTCTCCGAAAGAAAGAAATCGGGCAGGCCTCTTAATCAGGCTGCCCTCATCAGCTAATCATCCGTTTCCACATAGCCCCAGCCATAGGTTGTATCGTATCCGCTCTCGCCCAGATCCACTGCCTGATCCAGCAGCATCCGCCGCACCACGTCAGCATCCGTATTGATATCTCCATCAGCGCCGATATCTTCATCCGCATCAAGGTCTTCATCCGCATCAATGTTCCCATCAACATCGGCATCTTCATCCGCATCCGCCGCCGGGTGCTCCGCCAGATAAGCCGCGACGACGCCCGAAATCCGCGCTGCCGCGTAAGAGCTTCCTTTTTCGTCTCCGAATTCGCCGTTCGTGCAGACATAGACCGCTTCACTCGCCAGATACCACAGGCTGGAAACAGGATTTCCTTCCTCATCAGGATCCACGCCTCCGACTCCGATGACTTCCTCCCACAGAGCAGGGTAAACCTCGCTGCCAGGTCCCGATGTCAGGCTTAAGTTTCCCGCGGACGCGACCAGCACCGCTCCGCTGCCGGCAGCATACTGCACTGCCGCAAGCAGCTCTTCATCCTCTTCGCAAACGATCC
This sequence comes from Lachnospiraceae bacterium, assembly GCA_021199235.1. Taxonomy (GTDB): domain Bacteria; phylum Bacillota; class Clostridia; order Lachnospirales; family Lachnospiraceae; genus Choladousia. The sequence goes on from JAJQIL010000125.1 coordinate 2,044, forward strand.
AGCTCATATTAATGACATCAGCATGGTAATCGTCCACTGCGGCATACAAAGCCGCCACGATCGCCTCCCCGTCCGGAGAGAGCGCCTCGTCAAAACATTTCAGCATGACGATCTCCGCGTCCGGCGCATTTTCCGCGATCAGGGTACAGATGTCCGTGCCGTGCCCCTGCTCATCCGTAATGTCGTCAGAGTCATCCAGATAATTCCAGCCGCGGATGATTCTTCCGTCAGCGGTATCTCCCATGTCGCCGCCGGCATTCCTATCATCGCTGTTCCCGGAATTATCCGTATCCGCCGTGCCATACCCGGAATCCAGCACACATACGACGACCGTGTCCGAATTCCCGTCGACGGTGTCCGCATATGTTTCACATTCCGCAATATCCTGTGTCTGGCCTGTCATGCTCTCCTCTTCCGCATATGTCAGAAGACTGCTTCCTGATAAAAGCACCGCCAGGAGTGCCGGCACTGCGCTTCGCAAAAAAAGCCGCAGCCATACACGCAGAGTATTTCCGCGTGTGCAGACCAGCTCTGCCGTAAAAACGCCGCACCGATATCGTCCGTCACTGCAGCATATATTCTTTAAGCTGTTTTTTATCGGTGATCGCCAGCTTTTCATAGATGATCTCCACGTGCTTTTTGACGGCGGAAACTGAGATTTCCAGATGAGAAGCCACTTCCTTTTTCGTCCAGCCGCGGCTGTACAGCATGGCCACTGTAAACTCCGTCGTCGTCAGATTGTCCGCAACATTTTTCGATGTCTCCAGGCTGTGGAGCTTCCGCCAGCCTGCACTGAACGTGTATGTGATCTCCGTGATGCGCCGGTACTCTTCCGGTTCTGCCTTTTTGAAAAAAATCTCGACCATCCCCTGCAGGAGGCCATGGTGCTCCGCGAATGGTTCAATCAGGTCGTCAGGCTTCGCCAGCTTCCATGCGGCCAGAAAATGCGTTTTCGCCTCCTCCGGACGCTTCAGGCTCATCAGATCCATCACAGCGACCAGATGATTGTAAATAGCGGCGATCGGAAACACTTCTATGTACATGGACAACGCCATATCCACGATGGCCAGAGAACGCTCGTAATTCTCCTTCAGATACGCCCTGTGTGCCAGCAGATACCATGCCCAGAGCTGCTGCCCGGTCGGCAGGTACCGGATATAATCCTCCAGCGGCAAAACAGTGGGTATCGGCAGATGAAGCAGCACAGAGGCCGCTGTCGATATCATCGCGGCCATCGCGCGGGACTCCAGGGGCGCATCTTCCCTGCAAAGCGCGGGCAATTCTTTCGATACCTCATTCATCGCAAACTGCGCGAGATGGATATGGCCGCGCGACAGATTCGCGAACGTACAGATCAGCGCGGCGGACAATGCCTGCGCCATCTCTTTGCTGTCCAGATATGGCTCCACCGTTCTGGCCGCCATCTCAGCTTTTCCCGTAAAATAATAAAACTCTCCAAGCGCAATCGCCCGATCGCCCTCATTATGAAATCCCTCCGCGTACTTCCTGCAGCTTCCAACCGGAAACGCGCTGCCAAGAAGCGGCATCGGGATATGACATGATTCCTCTTCCATACACTCTCCTGCTCCCTTAATTCTGATTACGTAACTGGCTGGTATTTCACACTTACCAGAGTTCTATTGTTAATCGTATGTTATCCTCTGAAGGTTACGTTTCAATTCCGGTAAATCGTCCTGAATTATCTCCCATACAAGCTGAAGATTGACGCCTTCATAATCATGTACAATCCGGTTCCGTAATCCATATACCTGATTCCACGCAATCTCCGGATATCTGTTTCGAAAAACGGAATCCGTCTTATTCGCCAGTTCTCCCAACTGACTCAAATTAAAAACACATGCTTCCAATACAACCTCATTTTTTACAAAAGCATCATATGTCATTCCGGCAGAATAATTCTGTATTTTATCAATATATTTCAGCATTTTCGTCACAACTGCTTCATTTTTCATAAATCACCACCCCGGTTTTACTTATTTCAGAATCCATCTCCGAATCTTTTTCCAAATGAGAGACATCAAAAAGATCTACGTCTTTATCAACTACTGTTCGCACATCCTCAATGAGCCCTACAAACTTCAATCCTTTCAATCCACTGTCAACAAGCAGATCAATGTCACTGTTCTTATTTGCACACCCTTTTCCATATGAACCAAATAAAACGGCTTTTTTTATATTGTACCGCTGAAAAACAGGGGTCAGCATTTTTTTTATCTGCAGAACAGTATAAATCCCATCTGACACTAAATTCACCCCATTTCGCCGTTGTCACACACAAATTATTCAATCTGCGAATTCGTTGATATTTATCAGCAGTATAACATAGCCCAGCCAAAAATGCCACCGGCAAATTCGTGGTCAAACAATCCGCAAAATTATCGCAAAACGCACGGGGAATGATCCCCGTGCGTTTGTTTTACAAATACTGTGTCTGTGCTCTACAGCGTCCTGCTCTTCTTCTCTGCAGGTGTAATGCTGCATCCTGCGGCATCTCATAGTGTCTCATTCTGTCTTACTGCGTCTCGACTGCCGTCTCCGTAGCCGCTTCGGTCTGGGCTTCGGTACTCGTCTGAGCCTCGGTTGCCGCTTCGGTCTGTGCCTCGGTGCTATTCTGTGCTTCCGTCGCTGCCTCGGTCTGCGCTTCGGTTGCCGCTTCGGTGCTCTGCGCCGCTTCGGTCTGCGCCTCGGTGCTCTTCTGCGCTTCTGTCGCTGCTTCCGTCTGCGCTTCGGTACTCGTCTGAGCTTCGGTTGCCGCTTCGGTCTGGGTCTCGGTTTCACTTTCGGTGCTCTGCGTCATGCCGCCGCTCTCGCCGGAATCCGCCTCTGCCAAGCCGCTGCTGCTTTCACCGTTACCTGTTGTCTCTGTCACGGTGCCGCCGCTCTGGTCGGTATCCGCATCTGCACTCTCTGTTGCATTCTCGGCTTCGTCTGTCTGGTCTGTCTCATCAGTCAGGGTGCTGCCCACGGTCAATGCATCTGTCCCGGCAACGGCGCTCAGCGCGACTCCGGAAGAGGCAGAAGCAACACTCAGAGAATTGCTGCCCCCCAGATATTCCAATATAAAATGCACATTCAAGGTACTCTCTGTCAGCTGAAGCTTACTTAAGTCAAACGTCATCCATAAGCAAATCCGGTTGTCACTGCCCTCAACTGTCTCTACAGCAATTACTACTATATTATCAAAATAATTAAACCCCAATCGATTTTGATAAGTAATCGGGTCTGATAAATTCTCCATGTAACTCTTTGCACCATATGTCATTGTCATGGATACAATGCTGTATAAATCATAAACACCGCTCTTGTAGTATTCCAAATCCATATATAAGCCAATACTGATCGGTTTCTTTGGTTTTTCTGATAATACATAGGTAGTAGCTGATGGTGTGGCAGAATTCCAGGTGTCATAGTCATACAATTGCATCGTATCTAAGTCTGTGGTAGTAATCCCTTCACTGCTGAAAGTTATGGTCAGCTTATCTGTCATCGGTACTGTTGCTGTCGAGATCACAGTTTTGTAATTTACCGTATCGGTCGGTGTGAATATCACGGTAAACGTCTCATCCTCACCCATGATCGGGATCCTTTCAGGATCTTCCCATGTCCACGTTCCGGAAACCGTTATCGAGTCATCATTCGGGTTCACAGCATCCTTATCCGCGGTAAGTGTTGAGTCCGCCAGTGTAATACTTTCCCACTGAAGGAGTTCAGACCCGCGCACCGTGACATCCGACACATCCGGAGTTACCTGCAGCACTTTTACCGTGAAGGTTGCCGACGCGGTATTAATACTGGCGGCCAGATTCCCGTCGTCCGGCTTGAACACCGCCGTCACCTGATACCCATTGTCGTTGACCGAAAGTGGCTGTGCACTGGTTATCGATTTCGAATCCCAGACCCACTGTCCGGGTACCGTTTCTCCATTGAATTTGACGCTCGTGCCGCTGATCATTCCATTTGCCATACCGATATCTGTGCCTTTATCATATTTTAGCCACTGTCCGTAAGCAAGCGGTGTTACGGTCGCTCCTGAAACATCCACTTCAAGATCCACTTTATATACCGTGTAAGTCACCGTAAGGATTGTCTCGTCATCAGCATCCAGGGTTCCCTCTTCCCTTGCGGATTCCGACCAGGTGTAGTGATCCGGATCCAAAAGCTTTAATCTGAAATAGTACTCTCCTGCCTGATATCCTCCTTTATAGCCAGTTACTTTATAAAGATCCGATGTCGGATATTCCGTCGGGTTCCATTCCCCATCATAGGTCTTTGATGCAATCGTCGGAGCGTCAACAGGCTGCTTTGCTACATTTACGGTTACATCCTTCGTCCCCATCCCATAATTGGCAGAGTCTGTCGGGGTAAATGTCACCGAGTATGTCTTCTCTTCCACCTCATCAGGCGTCTGGCTCGTATCCGTCCAGGTCCATCCGCCATCCACAGTCACGCTTTCCCTGTAGTAAGTGTAATTATAGGTAACGGTTACCTCTCCGCCGCTCAGCATATCATTTGTCAGCTGATATCCATAAATCGCTGTTGCTGTCGGCAGGGTCACCATAAGGGTGGTGCAGTCCGTATCTTCAAACGGTACCTTCAGGATATCCGCCCGCGCGGTGCTGGTTGTTCCAGTGTCAATGTCGATGGTTTCGTTCGTCGTTGTATTTACCAGGGTGTATTTCGGAACCATACCGCCTGACAGGGTTGCCGTATCGGTAAGGCTGTAGCCGGAGAAGGTCACGTCCACATTCGTCTCCGCTTTGGTCTGGGAGAAATGGTATTCTCCTCCCGCAAGTGTCAGGACGTCTGTGAGATCCGCTCCCGTATCCGCATCTGTCAGCGTGTACGAGCCATCCGTCTGTGTCGTAGCCGCGATGTAATAACGGCTGTCTGCGTTTTCAATGTTCACGTTTACGCCCGTCTGCGTTTCTACCGCAGCATCCACTGTAACGACCGCATAGGTGGCGGTGTCTGCCGGTGTGAAAGTCACAGAGTAGATCGCGTTTCCATTATCCGCTGCCGTTGGCACCACGGTGCCGTCCGTCCAGGCAAAGGAGCCTTCCACGGCGGTCTCCCCGAATACAGCAGAGCCTCCGGACAGGGTGCTCATGGAAAGCGTTTCGCCATAATACAGGTCAGAGGCGGCCGGAGCCGTGACGGTCGGCATCCGCTTGTTCACGGTAGCTGTCACGATGCCTTCACGTTCCAGAGTCGTACCCTCATCATCTGTATAGGAAATCGTCGCTGTATATGTCCAGATATAACCGGTCTCATTCTCTACCGGATTGACAACGCCTTCTTCATTCAGTTCCAGCGTGAGTGTGATCTCTTCCGCATAGTCCCGGGTGTCCTCATCCGTATCCAAAGCGTCACGCGCTGTCTGGTAAACGGAGGAGTTCTCATCGGTACCTCCCGTAAACTCATCCAGTTCAAAGGTGTAGTCTCCCTCCAGCGCCTCAATCGCATTGTCCACAATTGCTGCTGACGCGTCGGTCGTGCTCCAGGTCGCCGTATAAGTCCTGTCGCCGACAGAACCGGTCGGGATTGTTACGATCATCTCCGCGTCTGTCAGGTCTGTGCCGATCCAGCCCTCAAAGACGTAACCGTCCTTCTGCGGTGTCGCAAGCACGATATCCTCGCTCTCGATCGTGTAGGTCGCGGGGATGGTTCCGGTCAGCGTTCCGCGCACCAGATCGTAAGTGATCGTGTAGGTGGTCGCTTCCCAGTTTGCCGTAAATGCAAGCGCTCCGGTCGTCCCTGTCGCGATAACCACTTCTGTCTGTGCCTCATCGATACCGGTCCCCGTCCAGCCCTCGAAGGTATAACCCTCGCGGGTCGGGGCAGTCAGCGTAATCTCCGCGCTCTCGACAGTATAGGAGGTCGGATTTGACGCCGCGTTTTCTCCTCCCTGCAGATCATAAGTGATCTCAAACACATCCGCAGTCCAGCCGGCATACAGGGTCGCATCACCTGTCAGCAAATAGCTGGAAAAATCTACCAGCTGATCTTCCAGGCAGGCTTTTCCGGTATACCACCCGGTAAAGGTGTAATTCTCATTCTCCGGATCCGCAGGAACATAATCGATCGTCCCTCCCAGATATCCGATGGACCAGCCGTATACGCCCAGTTCCCCGTAATTCCATTCAAAGATCAATGTGACAATCTGTTCCCAGCGGGCATAGATTGTGACCGGACCGCTTAACGTATAGGTCGAAAGATCGATCGCCTCGCCGCTGAAATCAGATGTCAGATACCAGCCTGTCATATCATGATTCGGATAGTTCGGCACCTCAATGTCAAGCAGTTTTTCTCCCACTCGCTGCAGCGAATGTTACCATTCACAGCCGATTTTTAAAGCACGCCAAATATCCAGAGTTTTTTCT
>JAJQIL010000137.1 GCA_021199235.1 Lachnospiraceae bacterium
ATCATTTTTTTACAAAAGAATTCTCCCGGTTTACAGTTTTGGGTAATCGTGTTAAAATCGGAGAAAACGCTGAAGTATCGTAATAACACATTATGATAAAAGAACAAAGTCTCAATTTGAAAAGGGAATGGTGAACATACAATGAAAACAGGTCTTGTACTGGAGGGCGGTGCCATGCGCGGTATGTATACCGCGGGCATTCTTGATGTGATGATGGAGCACGAAATCCCGATCAACGGCGCGATCGGTGTATCGGCGGGTGCGCTGTTCGGCGTGAATTATCTGTCCGGGCAGAATGGCCGTGTGATCCGCTACAATAAGTGGTTCAACCATGACCCGCATTATATGGGGATCCTTCCTCTGATCAAAGAGGGCAATATCATCAGCACAGAATATGCATACCACGATGTTCCCTGTGAGCTGGACGTATTTGACGACGCCGCCTATCAGAAAGCTGCGGAACACATACCATTCTATGCCGTAGTCACAGAGATGGAATCCAGCAGGCCAAAGTATGTGCGCATCCGCAGCGTCTATCAGCAGATGGACGTCCTGCGCGCGTCTGCTTCCATGCCATTTGTGTCAAAACCAGTACAGCTGGGCGAACATTGCTATCTGGACGGAGGCATTTCGGACAGCATTCCGTTCCGCTGGATGCAGGCAAATGGCTATGACCGGCTGATCGTCGTGCTGACCCGCGATCTCTCCTACCGCAAGAAGCCGATGTCCCGCCGGCTGATCCATACGTTTTACAGAAAATACCCGAACCTTGAAAAACAGCTTGCCCGGCGTCATACCGTTTACAACGAGTCCGTAGAGGCCTTAAAAGAACTGGAAGCAGATGGACATGCGTTTGTCATCCGCCCTTCTTCCCCGATAGAGATTGGGCGCATCGAGAGTGATCCCTCCAAACTGCAGGCTGTTTATGAGCTGGGGCTGAAGGATGGGGCTGCCATGCTTCCGGAGCTTATGCAATATCTGAATGTTTGTTCCCAATGATTTTTATCCCCCGCATACACTACAGGACAATTGCCAGTATGACGTATTACAGTTTTGTATTTCTTATATTGTTGTATGCAAACCCCGCCGAGGATTGCATGCGTTCCTGTTCCATGATTTTCTCTGCCATTGCATCCGCACCGTCCGTCTCGCCAAGATACCCGTGCTGGTTTGAAAACAAAATGACTTCTGTCTGAAATGTCCCTCTGCAATGCTTTTGCAGATGAAATTGAATCCGGCTGGTCACTTCTGCCATTGTCGGTTCCAGCATACCGGTCTCCGACAGAATGCCGACCGCTTCCTCTGTCGTATTGGTGTCAAGAAGTCTCCTTACGATTTCAGATGAAGCCCCGGCGCGTGCAGCCTGCGCCGCCATCAGCTCGGCGCGGCAGTCCGCATGTGCGGAATGGGTATTCATAATCCCTCCGGAAACCTTGATAAATTTTCCGATATGCGCGACAAATAAAATTCCCTTCACACCCAGTTCTTCCGCAATATCCAGCGTCTCTCCGACATAATTGCTGCATTTCATGGAATCCTCCGCATTAAGGCTGCGATATCCGGAAGAATCCTCTGTCAGATGATCCTCTCCGGAGCCTGCGCCTGGATCTGACCCGGCCAGTTCTGCTGAATTTCCCGTTACAGCCTGCTGTGCTGTCTCTCTGCGGATAAAATCCGCGCCATAGTTGCCCGGTGTGATAAGTATATACTGCTCTCCCTGCTCCACCTTCTGCTTCATCTCGACACGAATACTCGCGATCAGCGCTTCCTCACTCATCGGCACAACGATTCCGCTTGTCCCCAGAATAGAAATGCCTCCCACGATTCCAAGATGCGGATTGAACGTCCGCTTCGCAATCTCCACACCTTCCGGCACAGATATTGTAATTTTCAACCCGTCACAATACTCATAAAGTTCACAAACGCTCTCCACTTCCCTCGTGATCATCTCACGGGGTACCCGGTTGATAGCTGCCGCTCCTGGCGGCTGCTCAAGCCCGGGTTTTGTGACGCGGCCGACTCCAATGCCTCCGTCTATAAGAATACACGGAAGCCTGCCCGTCCCGATACCGGAATCGTCAGACATCTGTTTTTCCAGTGAATTCCCATACTGTTGCTGATCCGCCGTTCCCATATCACACCGCAGATATTCCGCCTTTGCGTATATCAGGATTCCGTTCGTCGCGTCCGGGTCATCCCCGCCATATTTTCTTACCGCACAGGAAGCGTATCCTTCTGTGATCTGCTGCTCTTCCACCGGCAGATGCAGCCGGATTCCCTTCGGCGTCATCAGATCAGCATGAAAGCAGATCCTGCCGGAAAGCAGCATCTGGGCAGCCGCTTTGGACGCGGCAGCCGCGCAACTCCCCGTCGTGTATCCGCAGCGAAGTTTTTTGCTTTTTTTCATGACAAACTGGTCCTCTATCCCGGTCAAAGCAGGAGCTTCGGGAAGCGGACGAATATCCGTAAGCCTGATACCTGCCCTATCTGTACGTCCGTTTTTCATACCGTCCGGGCCATGAAGGACATTCAGAGCCTCTTCTTTCCCGCTGATCAGCCTGCACGCAAAGCCTTCCGCATTTTTTACCTGCCATTCGAAATAATCCCGATGCGGAGAAGAAAAACGATCCAGAATCGCCATAATGCTGCCGCCATGCATAACAAAAGCCACACGCTCCGCTCCTGCCTCCTCTGCACGGATGCATCCTTCGCGAAACGCTTCGCAGCAGCGGGCGGCAAACTCTTCCCTGCTCTCTCCGCCCGGAAAGGCTCCCGTGCCTCCGCTGTCAATCCAGGCCTGATAGCGCGCGTCACCTGTCAGTTCCGCGTAATTCTTATACTCAAACTCTCCAAAGTCACATTCCCGCAGGCCCGGAAGCAGCTGAACATCCTTCTCCGGATACAAAATCCCCGCTGTCTGTCTGCACCGCAGCAGCGGACTCGCATAAACCAGATCCGCAGGTGGCCAGGCTTCCCTGTTCTGTGAAAGCCAGGAAGCCGCTTCCTTCGTAAGCGGCTCATCCGTTGTGCCGACATAGCGCCGTTCCAGATTGCCGGCCGTACTGCCGTGCCGGATCAGAAAAATCTCCATACCGTTCTCCATTTCTGCTGCGAAAATAACTGTTCAGTACCTTCACAGTTACGAGGGAAAGTTCATCTGCTTCAGGCTTTTTCCATCTGTACTTCCAGACCAAACCGAATCTGCTGTTTCCGCCCAAACATTTCCACTTCCAGAATCGCCTTCCGCTTGTGATAATCAATCTTTTTGATCAGTCCTTCTTTTCCAACCAGAGGGCCGGAAATCACTTTTACCCTTGAGCCCTCAAACACACCTTTGGAAATCTCAACCACCTGTTCCTCACCGCCAAAACGGAGAAGAAAATCAACCTCCTCATCGGAGAGTGGAATCATCTCCCCATCCGTCACCAGAAGCTTTGTAAGCCCCTGTACCTTTTTCAGGTCATACCAGAGTTCCTCCGGAACATCCGTGATCATAAAAACATAGCCCGGAAATAAAACTTTTTTCAAAAGGAACCATTCTCCGTGAAGCTTTCTCTGTTCCTTATAATATGGTATAAAACATTTCTGAAGTACATCCGTTGAAATCAGTTTCTGACATTGAAGCTGTATTTTCTCCTCAGAACCCGTCTGAACCTGCATTACATACCACAAAAGCAATCTCCTCCCTCATCACTACGGAATAAATTTTCTTTCTTTTCAGGCTCATATACATACAAAAAACAGGCCATTCCTGCGAATAGCCTGCATTTATCCATCTACTGTCTGATACTGCCGGTTCTTTTCATGGCCTGCTCCTCCAATAATTGAAGGAATCATACCATAACCACAGTGAATTTGCAAATAATTTTAAAGGTCATGGCAGCGCTTTTAATGCCTGCACGATCACTTCCGCCGTTCCCTCAACACCAAGCCTCGAGCTGTCGATCATCAGCGCACTGCAGTCCCGCGGAGAACGGACTTCCGGACAATACTTTCTCTGATAATAGGTGCGGGCCATATCGACCTCCCGGATCATGCGGCGGGCCGTCTTCTCATCCATCATCAGCGTTTCTACACAGTTTCGAAGTCTTGCCTCGTACGGCGCGTAAATATATACGCTTAAGTGCCGCGGAAAATCCCGCAGAATGTAATCCGCGCAGCGTCCTACGATGATACAGGAGCTTTTGGAAGCTGCATCCAGAATAATATTTTTTTCCGTCTCAAAAATCTCATCATTGATATTATAGGTCGTGAGGCTCATCCTGTCTTTTTTACGCAGGAAAAATGAGCTTTTCGCCGTTTCTTCCTCATCACTGATCAGGGAAACAGAATGACCGGTGCGTTTCGCGGCCGCTTCCACGATATCCCTGTCCCAGAATTCCACACCCAGCTTTTCCGACAGTCTCTGTGCCACCGTGCGCCCCAATGAAGCAAATTCTCTCGAAATCGTAATCACATAATGATCCATTGCTACCTCCTGTAGTTTCCAGCATCCTGTCTTGTCGATCCGTATTCGTCTGCGGCTTCGCGTACGATCCATTCATATCACAATTCGTATTCAACTCTGGAATCACTCTGCTGTCACCACATCCGCCGGACGTTTCGCGCCCTGTTTCATACGCTTCTGCATATGACGAACCACGCAGGACAATGTAAAATTGATCAAGAAATAAATCACACAGGCAAAGCCAAACAAAACAAATACATCGGATACATTGATCACTCCGGTGCCGTTATAACGGTTCGCCGAGCTCATGATCTGCTTGGTGCGCGCCATCAGTTCAATAACGGCTACGTTCGCCAGATAAGACGAATCCTTGATGGTCGTGATCACCTGCGAAAGCAGCGTCGGAATGATATTCCTGTAAGCCTGCGGAAGAATGATGTAGATCATGATCTGCACGGTATTGAATCCCTGTGAATGTCCTGCCTCAAACTGTCCCTGCGCCACGGAATTCAAACCGCCGCGTACAATTTCCGCAATAACGGAAGAAGTGAACAGAACCAGCGCAACCGCTCCCTTAAAAAGAAGTTTCACATCCGCAGCGGAATTCAGGCCGAACATCTTACGGTTCAGAAAACCCGGTGTCGGGCAGAATACCAGACAGATGAAGATCCACAGCAGCAGAGGCGTGTTGCGGAACACTTCAATATAAAAGGTGGCCAGAAACCGGAAAATCTTATTTTTCCCGGAATTGCAGTAATTGCGCACAAGCGCAAGAACGGAACCGATCAGAATCCCAAAGCCGACCGCGACCACGGATATGATCAGAGTAAACAAAACTCCCTTCATCAGGTACTGCAGAAGCGCGATATTGGTCAGCATCGAAAGGCTTGCCTGTAAATTGCTCATGCGGTTTCCACCCCCTTTTCCGTGCTGCCATGTCCGGCGACTGTCACTCTCTGATCTCTCTGTTTCAGCCTGGTCTCCCAGGTGCTGGCCAGTTTCGACAGCGGGTAGCAGATGATAAAGAACAATGTGCCGCTCACGAGATAAGCGGGGCCATAGGCGCCGCCTGTCGTCGCTCCGGTCACAAAGCTGTAGGTCAGAGAAATCAGATCCGTACCTCCGATGATGTAAAGACAGGAAGTATTCTTGATCAGATTCACCACCTGATTGACCATCGGCGGCAATATAATTTTGATGCTTTGCGGAAGGATAATATAATACATTTCGCCAAAGTAATTGAAGCCCTGCGACTGCGCTGCTTCAAACTGCCCTTTGGGAATCGCCTCGATGCCGGCACGGATCACCTCTGCCATGTAAGCGCCATGGTAGATACCCAGCGATACAATGCCGGTACGGATGATGCCGATGCTGTGCCCGGAAAACGCCAGCGCGTAATACATGAAACAGAGCTGCAGCATCACCGGCGTATTCTGTACAAATTCCACATAGACACGCGAGATGGCTTTCAGCACCCGATTATGGCCGGTCGCAAATAAGCCGAGCACGATACCGATGGCCATCGCCAGAAGTATAGCGATGATCGCTGTCTGTACCGTCGTACCCAGGCCGTGCAAAAATGTCGCCCGGTATGTCCATACCTTTTGCCAGGCGGCCGCAGAAAAAATACCTGACATTCTGATCCTCCCGTTTGAAAAATACAGGACGGGCTTCAAAGCTTCTTAAAAGCCCGTCCTTACTCATAACTGTTTCGTATCTTCACAGTTTATTTGCTCATTATTAATCGAGCGCATACTCCTCGATAAAGCCGTCGATCGTACCGTCATCCAGCCAGCGGTTGATCAGAGTATCCACATATGCGGAGAACCCGGAATCCTTCGTCGTGGCAACGCCGTACTCCTGCGGAGCAAACTCTGCGTCGATGTAGGAACGGCCTTCCGTCTTGTAGATCGCAAGGATGGACTTGTCTACACAGAACGCATCCACTTCGTCCGACTCAAGAGCGGTAGAGATTGCAGGATAGTCGTCGTACTGGCGGAAAGAAACGCCATCGGTCCAGAGTGCCGGATCAAAGGTCTCGGAATCATAATCGTCACCGCTGATCACTTCCGCTTCGATCATCGCCTCGACAAGAGATCTCGCCGATGTGGAGCCGGAGGAAACGCCTACTGTCTTGTCAACCAGATCTTCCAGTGTCGTGATCTCACTGGAATCCTTAACCAGAACTGTTACATGGTCGGTATAATACGGAGTGGAGAAATCCCAGCTCTCTCTTCTCTCATCCGTGATCGTAAAGGTCGCGATCACACAGTCGATATCGCCGGAATCCAGCAGCTCCGTTCTGGTCGCAGCCGTAACAGTCGTGAACTCAGTCTCTACACCAAGCTCTTCCGCGATCAGATTGGCAATGTCGATCTCCATACCGGAATACTCGCCGGTCAGTGTATCCTGATAGCCAAAACCTTCCACCGCGTTCTTTACACCTACACGAAGAACGCCTCTGTCGATAATTTCCTGTACATCCTCTGTGATAACCAGTTCCGCCTCAGTCTCAGCTGCTTCTGTCTCAGTCTCTTCCTCAGCGAACGCAACCGTGCCGCAGAGCGACAGTGCCATTGTGCACGCAAGTCCAAGCGCCATCAGTTTTCTTTTCTTCATAATGTGTTCCTCCTACACTGATAAAAAGTCTGCAACTGTTTTTTATTCTCACAGTTACCAGAATCAACAGTTACCCGCTGCCTCACGGAGCGTCTTGTCAAAAAAAATCAAATGACTCTCATGACAAATCCTATTTCCAAGACCGCGCTGAAAGTTTCAACCAGCAGCAGTACTGAAAACCGTTATAAATTTTCTTTCATAAGCATCCGTATCATTCAAAGGATATTGGAAGCTGCTTTCTATTTACGGATAATCTTTCCAAGGAACTGCTTCAGTCTCTCATTTTCGGGATGCTCAAAGAAATGATCCGGCGTCCCTTCCTCCAGAATCTGTCCGTCCGCCATGAATACCACGCGGTCCGCCACCTCTCTGGCAAATCCCATCTCATGCGTCACAACTACCATCGTAATTTTCTCATGCGCCAGTTTGATCATGACATCGAGCACTTCCTGGATCGTCTCCGGATCCAGCGCCGAGGTCGGTTCATCAAAGAGAATGATCTTTGTCTCTGCACAAAGTGCCCGCGCGATCGCGATACGCTGCTGCTGCCCGCCGGAAAGCGTCGTCGGATACACATGAGCCTTATCTGTCAGTCCTACCACATCCAGATAATGATACGCCAGCTTTTCCGCTTCTTCCTTACTCTTATGGTGAAGCTTCATCGGGGCCAGGGTCAGATTCTTCATCACAGTCATGTGCGGGTACAGATTGAACTGCTGAAACACCATCGACATGGAATCCCGCACCACTTTCGTTTTATTTCTCGTGGTCAGCTCCAGCCCGTCTATGTACACGTGGCCGCTTGTCGGCGTCTCCAGAAAATTCATGCACCGGACCGTTGTAGATTTGCCGGAACCGGAAGGTCCTATGATGACCAGCTTCTCGCCTTCCTGCACCTCCAGATTGACATCCTTTAAAACATGCAGGTCGCCGAAATATTTATTGACATTTTCCAGTTTGATCATAAAAATTCTCCTTCGCGGTACTTAAAATGCAAAAAATTACGGAGCCTGAATAAACTCAGACTCCGTTGCCTTGAAAAGATATTAACCCTAAATGAAAAGGATGTCAAGCAAAAAATTATCCTTAATTTTTAAAATATGGGCCATTTA
>JAJQIL010000055.1 GCA_021199235.1 Lachnospiraceae bacterium
AACAGACAAAAATATAGGATTTTATATAGTCCCATTCATTGGGAAAGTTTTAGTACAGGAAGAAAAAAACTGCTGGCCGCTTTTTTTGAGCTGACTCAAAAGTATCGCGTTCTGATACACTTCAACGGAAATACCTTCGACCTGCCTTTTATCCGCAAAAGAGCCGTGGCCTACGGATTGGAGTCCCTGACGGATTCTCTCGTTTCTATCGATCTTTACCGTCATTACTCCCCTCTTCGCAAAACCCTTAACCTGCCGCATATGAACCAGAGTTTTCTGGAAAAATACGTCGGATGGGAGCGGACAGATCAGATGAGCGGAAAAGAGGTAGTATCTCTGTTCTGGAATTATACCGTGTCCAAAAGTGAGAAGGAAGAACATCTGCTGCTTTTGCATAACCATGACGATCTGCTGGGAATGCTTCATGTTCCCGCCATGGAAGCTTATGATTTACTTCTTAATGGCAAAATCAGGCCAACGGTTACTGCTGCCGAATCGGAAAACGGCAACGCTCTGCTCCTGCGGTTTGAAACGGAGCTGCCGCTGCCAGCGCCATTTGAAAGGTCGGTCATCACTTCCGACAGCTGCAGCGCACGCCTTTCTGCCGAAAAAAAACATCGGACAGTTGTGTGTCCCTTTTTACCAGGGAACACTCCGCTGCTTCTTTCCGGACTACAGGAATTATTATTATCTTCCTCTGGAAAAGCAGGCAATTCATAAAAGTGTTGCCATTTATGTTGCAAAAGAATACCGCGAACCGGCACGTCCGGAAACCTGCTTCGTTGAAAAAAAAGGGCGCTTTCTTCCACTTCCTGCAAATATGACAGGCAGTGAAAAGGAAGCTCCAGGCCTGGGACAGTCTCCTTTTTCACCCGCATTGCGTGAAAATTATGAGTCCAAAGCATCCTATTTTGAATATAACGGACCCGTTTCGGAAAAATGCCAAATAGAAGCTGACGAGACGTTTCTGCTCTATGCGAAAACGCTGCTCAGATCTCTAAAATAACTTTCTTTGTCGGCTCCTGCCCGCCCGCGCCGGCCGCGTCTGACGCCAGCCAGAGACATTTCCTGCAAATACAAAGAAAAGCGGTATGCATGTACACGCATACCGCTCAATCTATATTATTATTCCTCTTCTGCCGGAGCTTCCTCTGCGAATACTTCCTCAGCAGGAGCTTCTTCCTCAGCCGGCTCAAGGTCGCGAACAGGAGTCCGGTTCTCAATAGCCTTCATGCTGAGACTGATCTTGTGATCCTCACCATTGAAATCAACAACCTTTGCTTCAATGACCTGACCAACCTTCAGGATATCTGACGGCTTGTCCACATGTGTGTGGGAAATCTGAGACACATGAAGCAGCGCGTCTACGCCCGGCTCCAGTTCAACAAAAGCGCCAAAGTCGGTCATTCTGGCTACACGGCCTTCCACAATGGTATCCTTTGCATATTTCTCACCGGCAGTCAGCCACGGATTCTGATCCGTGAATTTCAGGCTGAGGGCGATCTTGCTGCCATTGATATCCTTGATCAGCACAGTAAGGTTCTGACCAACCTTAAATACCTTCTTCGGATTCTCCACATGACCCCAGGACATCTCAGAGATATGAAGCAGACCGTCCGCTCCACCAAGATCAACAAAAGCGCCGAAATCGGTCACATTCTTAACAACGCCTTCAACCACATCACCCGGCTGAATGCGCTCAAAGAGCTCTTTCTGCATCTGTGCTTTTCTCGCAACAAGGATCTGCTTACGATCGCCAATGATGCGTCTTCTGCGGGGATTGAATTCCGTGATAACAAACTCAATCTCCTGTCCCTTGTACTTCTCAAGATTCTTCTCATATGTGTCGGACACAAGGCTTGCCGGAATGAATACTCTGGATTCTTCCACAACTACGCTCAGTCCGCCGGTCAGCACCTGTACAACAGGAGCCGTAAGTACTTCCTGTGAGTTAAAAGCTTCTTCCAGTCTCTTGTTGCCCTTCTCGGCAGCGAGACGCTTGTAAGTCAGGACAACCTGTCCATCCCCGTCATTTACCTTCAGAACCTTCGCGTCCATCTTGTCGTTCACATGGACGAGTTCACGAAGGTCAGCATTCGAATCGTTCGTGTATTCGTTTCTGGTGATGATTCCGTCGGCTTTATATCCAATGTTAAGGACAATTTCGTCTTCCTTGACATCAATCACAGTCCCTTCGACTACCTCTCCATTATGAATTGTTTTGAATGATTCATCCAGCATTTGTTCAAAACTAAGATCCGACATGTTTTGAAACCTCCTCAATCAAATTATTTGGGGTCGATGCCCCTGCTGTAATGCCTACGCAGCCCATGGATGGCAATAGCCGAATATCCAAATCTTTCAGTGTTTGTATATAGTAAGTATTTGCACATTCTGTCTTGCATATTTCGAACAGCTTCCGCGTGTTCGAGCTGTGGGTGCCTCCAATGACGATCATGCAGTCTGCTTTTCCGGCAATCTCGCGGGCTTCCGATTGGCGTTCTTCAGTCGCGCTGCATATCGTACACATGACATCTACGCTATCATAACGCATTTTACAAATAATTTCAACTAATTTATCAAATTTCTTGTAATTAAATGTCGTCTGCGAGACTATTGTGAGCGGTCTTTCCGGATCAGAACGGAATTTTTCCGCTTCTTCCTCCGTGCTGATGACTGTAACCGGTCCGGTCGCCCATCCGCGGATGCCTTCTACTTCCGGATGGCCGTCATTTCCGATGATGACAATCTCATGTCCGGCATGGCCTCGCTCTTCTACGATGCGATGAATCTTCTTTACAAAGGGACATGTAGCATCCACCATATGAAGTCCATTCTCTTCGATCAAGGTATAGATGCGTTTGGGCACTCCATGAGAGCGAATGATGATGGTTCCTTTGTTTACACGGGAGAGTTCTTCCTCGCTGTTCAGAACCGTAACTCCCTTTTCTTCCAGCTCCCGTACCACTTCTTCATTGTGGATGATCGGGCCGAATGTATAAATTGGCCGGATGCCTTCCTCAATCTGACGATATACCTGTTCCACCGCCCGTTTGACGCCAAAGCAAAAACCGGCGGTCTTTGTGACGATTACGTCCATTTTGCCTCCGTTTTTCTTCCATGCCTGTGCTGTAACTGTTCAGTACCATCACAGCTATCCTGTGCTTACAGTTTATGCAATGAAGCCAGTCTCAGAATTTCCTGAACGACTTCCTCTATAGTCATATCTGAGGAGTCAATAAGAATGGCATCTTCGGCCTGACGCAGCGGGGCGGTCTCGCGGTGTGAATCACGATAGTCGCGCTCCCGGATGTCCTGCTCGATCTCTTCCTGCGTATAACTGCCGCCCTTTGCCGCCTGTTCAAGATAACGGCGCTGTGCGCGGGTCTCAACGCTGGCTGTGAGAAAAATCTTCAGTTCCGCATTCGGGAGAATCTCGGTACCGATATCCCGACCATCCATGATCACATTTTCCCTCGCCGCAAGGTCTCTCTGCAGGGCAGTCAGCTTTGCCCGTACCTGCGGATTTGCTGAAGAACGGCTTGTCATATCGCTCACCTGCTCGGTACGGATCAGTGGCGAAACGTCCTCTCCGTTCAGATAAACGTGCTGTTCCTGATCCACATAACGGATACCGACTTCAATTTTATCGAGAGCGGCAAGAAGCTCCGCCTCGTTCTCTATATCAACCGAATCACGGAGCAGACCAAGCGCAATCGTGCGGTACATGGCTCCGGTATCTACATAAATAAAAGACAGTTCCTTTGCCGCAAGCTTCGCGATCGTGCTTTTGCCCGCGCCTGCCGGACCGTCAATGGCAATGTTAAAGCTCATACATTCCTCCGGGTTATAAAAGTTTTTTATACTATGCGTTGATGGATGCTCCGGCGGCATGGCCGGTAGCCCAGGCAATCTGGAGATTGAACCCGCCTGTCACTGCGTCTACATCCAGCACCTCTCCGGCAAAATAAAGGCCCTTTACCTTTTTGGATTCCATGGTCGCCGGGTTGATTTCCTTCACGCATACGCCCCCGCGCGTGATGATTCCTTCATTATAATCTCGAAGCCGGAGCAATGTCAATGAAAAATGTTTGGTCACTTCTATCAGTTTTTTCCGTTCCTCACGGGTAATTTCATGGATTGGCTTCTCTTCGGGAATCCCGCATCGCAATGCGACAACCGGTAACATTTTCGAAGGAAACAGCGTGGCGAGCACGTTTTTAAAGTGTTTGTTTTTCGCTGCCTCAAATTCACGCAGAATTCTTGTATCCAGCTGTTCTTCCGAAAGAGCCGGTTTCAGGTCAATGATGAGGGTCAGAGGATGCTCTTTCAGCTGTTTCTGGATCATGCAGCTTGCCGTTAGGATCAGAGGCCCCGTCACGCCAAAATGGGTAAACATCATTTCCCCGAATTCCCGGTAGAGTTCTTTTTTACCATCGTATATGGCCGCTTCCACATTGCGAAGAGACAGCCCCTGCATTCGCTGCGCGTCCATCCCTTCCGTCTCAATCGGCACCAGCGACGGAGACCTGTCGCTCACCTGATGCCCGGCATTCTTTGCAAAACGGTATCCGTCTCCGGTGGAACCGGTCGATGGATAGGAAAGGCCGCCCGTAGCAACAATGACCGCGTCCGCATCCATCTTTTTGCCGGAGGATACAATAAGACCGGAGATGGACATTTGTTTTTTTCCATCATCTGCCGTCTCTTCTTCAGAGAGGCAAAGGTCTTTCACTTCTGTGTTCAGAAAGACACGCACCCCGCATTTTTTCAACCGGCGTTTCAGCGCCGCAATCACATCAGAGGAATGATCCGACACCGGAAATACGCGCTGGCCGCGCTCGGTCTTTGTCGGCACCCCTTCCTCCTCAAAAAAGCGAATGGTCTCCGCACTGTCAAAACCATAAAAAGCACTGTAGAGGAAACGGCGGTTAACACATACCGCCTGTAAATGTTCCTCCACAGAGCTGTTATTTGTAAGATTGCACCGGCCCTTGCCGGTGATAAAAAGCTTTTTCCCAAGCTTTTCATTTTTTTCAAACAGAAGAACCTGATTCCCGTTTTCTGCGGCGGCCGCGGCGGCCATCATGCCGGCCGCACCGCCTCCTATCACTGCTACTGTACTCATTTTTCTCCCGCTCCCTTTGTTTCAAAAATCTGATCCCACATCAGCCCGGTCTCCACTCACCGTCACAGACATCATCATCGACCGGTTCTGATTTTGGCTGGCTGTCTGAATCCGCAGCTGAATCTGCGGATACGGCTTCGTGAAAAGTTTTCTCATCCGTTGCAGGATGTAAACTGTTTCCGGTCGTTGCAGGATGGGAACCATCTCTGGTCATCGCCGGATGGGAAGGCTCTCCAGCTGTTGCCGGATTCGTATAATTTCCGCCCGACGCGTGATGCGGTGCATCTCCACACTGCAGTTCAAACCAGAACGCCACACCATCCTCACGATTTTCTACTCCATAAGACTGATGGAATGATTCCATGATTGCCTTTACAATGGAAAGCCCGACGCCGCTGCCGCCATATTCCCGTGTCCGGGCCTTATCGACTTTATAAAATTTATCCCAGATCTGACCAATGTCTTCTTCCGGAATCTGCTGTCCGGTATTGAATACAGTCACATGTACCTTTTGTTCCTTCAGGGGCTCCCCTTCAATGGTCTCCACTGTAACCCGGATTTTTCCTTCTCCGCTCACATGGTTCAGCGCGTTGCTCAGATAATTGGTAACGACTTCTTCAACCTTAAACTCATCGCCCCATGCATATACGGACGAATCTCCTATATAGGCAATTTCCGCATTTTTTTGCTGAGCAAGGATGCTTACCGACTGAATCTTATTCTGAATGAGCAGCGCCAGATCAAAGCGCTCCATCACGACCTCGTCATTGCCAAATTCCAGCTGATTCAGCGTCAGCAGCTTCTGTACCAGAGTATTCATTTTGGATGCTTCATCCATAATGACGTCGCAGTAAAACTCGCGGCTCTCGGCATCATCGTTGATGCATTCCTGCAGCCCTTCCGCATACCCCTGGATTAAAGCGATCGGCGTTTTCAGTTCATGAGAAACATTCGACAGAAACTCCTTGCGCATATTATCAATCTGCTCTTTTTTCTCAATATCGCGCTGCAGCTCATTATTCGCAGTCATCAGCTGCCCATATGCCTGCTCCAGCTTCTCAGACATCTCATTGAAGCACTCTCCCAGCTGCGCGATCTCATCCGTCCCGCCGCCGGTATATTTTACATTAAAATCCAGATCCGCCATACGCTTTGACAGGTCTGTCAGTTCGCCAAGAGGCTTTGTGACCCGCTTTGTCACAAACCATACGATCAGAACCGTCAGGAAAATGCCGCAGAAGCAGATATATTTTATAAATTCATTGGAAATACGGACGCTGTCACGGATGCTCTCGATATTGATGCGCATGATAAAATAAAAGCCATCGTCCAAAATTCCCCACATTTCCAGATAATTCAGGCCGATCTCATTGTCATATTTTTTCTGAATGGTATAGCTGTCATTGGATTCAAGGACATCAACATTCTCTGTATCAACGCCGATCCCATACCCGTTCAGTCGCCCTTTCATAATGCTGGCATAAAAATTCGACTGTGAGCCGAGGACCTCATTGTAACTCATATCCGTGACGAGATATGAAATATCATTATCATTGCAGAGATCCTCCAGCTCTTCCCGTGATTCTTCGTTCAGATTACCGAGCGAATCGATGTTCTCATTCAATATCCGGTATGCCTCCACAAGTGCTTCCTGCTTTTTTGTGTAGTAAAAGCTTTCGAGGAAGCAGGAATTGATAAGATAATTCGCAAGAAACATCGCCGCCATCAGCACTCCAAAAGTGACCGTGAGCTGTTTTCTCAGAGACCAGGTCTTTTTCATCTGTTATTCCACCTCAAACTTATATCCCATTCCCCATATCGTACGGATGTAATCTCCCTTGTCGCCCAGCTTGCTGCGCAGCTTCTTCACGTGCGTATCGATCGTCCGAGCATCTCCGAAATAGTCATAATTCCACACACTGTTTAAAATTTTTTCTCTTGAAAGCGCGATACCCTGATTCTCTACAAAATAAGTCAGAAGCTCAAATTCCTTAAAGCTCAGCTCCACGCTCTTCCCGTCAATCGTGACCTCATGCGCAGCCTTGTTAATCTCAATACTTCCCGCACGCAGGATGTCATCCGCAGAAAAGCCGCTGGTCCTGCGCAGAATTGCTTCCACGCGGGCTACCAGGATCTTCGGGGAAAATGGCTTCGAAATATACTCATCCACCTCCAGATCAAACCCAAGCAGTTCGTCTCTCTCGTCTCCTTTTGCCGTCAGCATAATGATCGGCACCGTAGAATAGGCACGAATCTCACGGCATACCTGCCATCCGTCCATCTTTGGCATCATCACATCCAGAATAACAAGTGCGATATCTTTCTGTTCAAAAAAGATGTCGATCGCCTGCGCCCCGTCTTCCGCTTCGACCACATCGAATTCTTTCTTCACCAAAAAGTCGCGCACCAGCTTGCGCATCCTGCTCTCATCATCTACCACAAGAATTTTCAAACGTTCCATAAATTTTCTCCTTTCTCCCGGATCAGGCTTCCCTAAAATTCTATTTAAAAATCCCATTTACATATGTAATTCAAAAGTAACATTGAAATATGTCAATCCTGTGAATCTATTGAACGAAAAATATGTATTTTCTGTGTAATATATCAACGATACCCGAAAAACAATTCTTCCGAATAAAAAGGCTTCATATTCGCGTTCAGTATATCTGTTCTCAGAACATTTGTAAATAAAGGATTTCTCTTTTCGATCATCTGCGCTCCAGAAAGTCCGCATGGCATGAGTATAAAAAAGAATGCGCCCTGGCGCATTCTCGCGCCGAGCGCGGTCGCTTCAGCGACATAATTCTTTTCGCGCGAGTGCGCATCCTCGCGGAGCGTTTTTACTTTATAGGAACGAACTTTCCTATAAAGTAAAAAAGCGTTACGTGCAAAGTGTTCACACGCAACGCTTTAAGTGGAGCAAAGGCCGCGCTGGTCGAACCCGTCAGATTCTAACAGAAACAGGTCCG
>JAJQIL010000138.1 GCA_021199235.1 Lachnospiraceae bacterium
CGAACACATCCCGGATGATCTGCTCCTGCCAGGGCAGCAGCTGGAACTTCTTCCCCGCCCATCTGCCCTTTGTATGGCTCAGCTGCTCAATAAACATCACGACAAAATCTGCCGCATTTTTATCATAAGAAGACCCGGCTGCCATGAAACGTGTCGGCTTATACTTTTTTAATTCTTCTGCGGCCATACTCATCTGCCTTCTTTCCTAAAATAAAAATGAGACTATTGGTTTTTGCCCAAAGTCTCATTTTCACATCTTTAAAATTTCAAATTCTTATGCCATCGTCTTAATGGCATACACGGCTACTACTGCAAACGAAATGGAAAACAAAGCCGCCGCTGCAGGCCATCCTTCCAGATGAAAGGAAAAAGAAGAATTCTTCGCCAATTCCGGGACACCCTGAGTCAGATTATCCATAGACACATTACCTCCCTTCCTTCAGGATAGCAAGGATCCGGCCAATCTGATCCATTGCCTCATCATCTGATCTTTCAAGAAGTTTGGTAAAATCCACAATCGCCTCCAGACGATCCACCGTAGCCAATTCATTGGTTTTCACCTCTGGCGCTGGAATTTCAGTATAAGTAAGTAATCTCTTTCCCACAACATACTGGTCATATCTGCCATCGCATCTCTTGAGCAGATAGGAAGCAATTCCTCTTAAGCGGTTTCCCACAGCAAAATTGTCAGCCATCTTATCCGGAACTTTAACTTCAACAATTACCTTGCCATCTACTGCCATCGGCATCTGAAGCTGCACATCATAACGGGAATACAAGTTCAATCCAGCATTTTCTGCAGCCTTTCGGATGTCATAAATAGCGTCAACCGCCTTGATCTGTGGATCAGCAAACTCAATCTGAACCATTTTTGATATAAGCATATTCCATACGCTCCTTCCGTTACCGTTTGTTATCGGTTCCACTAATATACTTATACCACTGTTCTCGCAGGATGTCAACAATATTTTTATTTCTTCTTTTAGTTTTTATTATCGGTTATTATTTCAGCCACTGCTCATACACCTCCCGCGCAATCTGCGCCATCATCACCGGCGGCACGCTCATCCCGCAGATGTACTGCACGCCCTGATCCCCGAAGTCATAATCCTCCGGGAAGGTCTGCGTGGCGATAAAATCATGCGCCGAATATTTCTCCCCATCATAGAAACGCGCCAGAGCGCCGCTGGCCGTATTGGTCGGCGCCACCAGATCATCCGAAGCCAGCCGATCGGTAAACATGGATCTCTTTCCCCGCTCCCGCATGGAAATGTCTGCAAAGCAGGTATCTCCCTTTTTGCGCCGCGCCACCAGATCCGCCATCATCCTCTGTTTGAACGGGACGCCGCGCTCACTCCTGACATCCCCGAATTTAATCTGCGGCTCATCGAAATGCAGCTTTATTTTCGGCAGACCCAGATCCGAGCGCCTTGCAAGGAAGAACACCCGCTCCCGCCTCTGCGGGACGCCCATCGTCCTGGCATCCAGAAGGAAAATCTGCACGTCATACCCGGCCGCCTTAAACGCCCGGATGATCTCATTCACATATCCCTTCGCATTCCCGCGGACAAGCCCTTTCACATTCTCCGCAATGACCACCTTCGGCCGCAGGATCTCCGCCGTATGGATGAAATGCAGGAACAGGTCATCCAGCCGCTGCTTTTTCTGGCCCTCGCGGAAGGATTTTTCCTTGCCCCACGCTTTCTCCCGGTCGCCCGCGTCAGAGAACACGCTGCAGGGCGGCGACCCGTCCAAAATATCCAGGTTTTTCAGTTCGTCCGGGAACACCTGCAGGCGGTTAAATTCCCGGATGTCCATCAGGTAGGTATGCGCCGGATGATGGTTCTGCACATAGATTTTCTCCATGTCCGGATCAAT
The DNA here is from genome assembly GCA_021199235.1 of Lachnospiraceae bacterium. Taxonomy (GTDB): domain Bacteria; phylum Bacillota; class Clostridia; order Lachnospirales; family Lachnospiraceae; genus Choladousia. Next base: position 1,879 of record JAJQIL010000138.1, read on the forward strand.
CTCACAGTTCCCCACCACGTCATACCCGGCCAGCTTATAGCCCATCGAAGACCCGCCGCCGCAGGAAAAACAGCTGAACACCGTTTTCCCGTTCTTCTCCACCTTTTTCAGGTCAGACAGCTTCCATCTCCACGGGAACCGGTGCTCAGTTGAACCGGAACCCGCATCTGGGGCATTCATGCTCGAATTCCTCATCCCCGAACTCCTCCTCATCGTATTCCTTATTCTCCGCCGGACGCCCTTCCACATCCACCGAGAACAGCTCCACAATCTCCTTGTCGTTAAAGCCGGTCAGTTCCACGTTGAAATCCACACCCTGCAGATCCGCGATCTCCACCTTCAGAAGTTCATTGTCCCATCCGGCATTCAGCCCGATCCGGTTATCCGCCAAAATGTACGCGCGCCTCTGTGCCTCCGTCAGATATTCCTCCTTGATGCAGGGGACCTGTTTCAGCCCCAGCTTCTGCGCCGCATAGAAGCGGCCATGCCCGCAGAGAATCGTGTTATCCTTCGCAATGATGATGGGCGAAAGGAAACCGAATTCCTGGATGCTCGCCGCAATCTGCGCGATCTGTAATTCGGAATGTGTCCGCGCGTTTCTCGCGTAAGGGATCAGCTTCTCCACATCCTCCATGTAATACTGTGTCTTTTTCTCCATCTCTACCTCCCGTCACTGTCCTGCCCTCGTTCGGAGCAGCCGTTCCATCACATCATCCTGCGGCGTGGCGCCCTGCCACTCCACGGAACAGTTTTCTTTCACCACCTGGTAAATCTGATACCAGATCTGGTTTACCTGCTTCATGTACTGCTGGGACATGGAAACATACGGGGAAGCAATCGCGTTCCCTGTCGTCGGATGCTTCGCCAGAAACCCGTATTCGGAAATACATTCCTCACACTGGATCCATCTGGACACCGACATGGCATACTGCTCCACAAGCTGGGTGCTCACCAGCCGGTCACACCCGCGCTCCTTCAGCCATTTCCATGTGTCTGTGAAAACCTCCGCCGCACACAGATCCTTCCCGTCCTTCTGTTTTGCTTTTAAGAATTCCCGGACCGGCGGCATATCCGCACCTTCGATGGAAGCCGGCGCGGGCAGTTCCACAACCTTTGCCTCCCGGCCGGTCTCAATCTTTTCCGTCAGCGCTTTCGGCTTCCGTCCCGCGCCCGGCCTTGCACCGCCGCGTCTGGTCCCGTCCTTCGCCACCTTCCCTCACCACCTTTGATTTCTTTGAATTGTTTGATTTCGTTTGATTAATACCCTGTTTGAATTCCGGTTTTTCTGCACGACACCCCCGCACCGTTCCCTGGAGAAATGGCCGCAGAGATTTTACCCGCCCCTGGCCGTCAGACAGCCGCCCGCCGGAGACAGGCGTGTGTATGCACACTGCTCACGAATTTTCCGGTTTCCTCTGCTTCCACCGATCACCGCGCTCCGCATGGATCCGTGAATGGCACGGCTTGCAGAGTGCAATCAGGTTGGCTCTGTCATGTGTGCCGCCCTCGCTCAAAGGCAGCTTGTGGTGGATCTCCTCGGTTGGAACATAGATTCCCTTCGCAAGGCAGACCTCACACAATGGATGCGCCGCGGCATAGCTGTCCCGGATCCGCTTCCATGAACGGCCGTACCGCTTCTTCGTCTGCGGGTTCCGGTCATATTTCTCGTATCTTTTATTTTCCATCTTCTGGTGCTCCTCGCAGAACCGCCCGTCTGTCAGGTTCGGACAGCCCGGAAAAGAACATGGCCGCTTCGGTCTTCTCGGCAATCTCCACACCTCCATTCGCAATCTGCCGCCTGTCACGGCTGCCCCTCCGCAAAGGGAACAGGCTAAATTTCACCTCAGCAAAAACGCCCCAAAGGATTTCTCCCTCAGGGCGCAGTACCATTTTCCAATTTCGTCAGCCTAACATTATCATAAAGGCCGGCTGTAAATCTCTGTATTTTACTGTACGCTTTCCGGAATCCGGATCAGATCCAGCGCTTTCCTGTGCAGCTTGAATACGTTGTCAATCCCGTAGTTCAGTTCTACCGCGATCTGCTCCCAGCTGGAATACGACACGTACCGCATTTCCAGAAGTGTCTGGAGCTCCGGATCGTCCATCTTCGCAATGGCGTCCAGAATCTGCCGCTTCAGTTCAATCAGCTGGACCATATCCTGTTTCAGGCGTTCCTCCAGATCCAGGATCCTTACAATCACATCTTCCTTTCTATGGACATCGCGCGTGGCGCATCCCGGCATATCCGAGATGGTTGACGTGGCTTTCAGCGCCATGTCATTCAGGGACGCGATCTGCTCTATCCTTGTATTGGTCCTCTGGTCCACGCGGTATGCCTTCATCAGGAAATTCTTCGCCGCTGTCTGCTGTCTGTTCATAATGCTCTACCTCCGACTGGATTTATTTTTTATCCCACGGATTGACTCTGATTGTCTGATTTCATCCTGCAGCCTCCGGACCAGGTACTCGCCATCCACCTTCGTCAGCATCTCATACCACTGTGACCGGAAGAAGTTCTCCAGCTGCAGTGCCTCGTGTATGGCATCCTTACTTCCCGGATTATGCTTCACCTTTTTTAACGCCGCCCGGTAATCCGCCACGGCCTGCAGCACAATGGCATTCGCCAGCCGTTCATAAGGATTTTCCGCCAGATTCTTATTTGCTGCCATGCTTCCCCACCTCCGCCTTTACGGCATCAATCAGTGCCGCCTGTGTGCCGTCTTTCTGTTCCAATGCTTTCAGCACGCGCTCATCAATCGTTCCGACGGTTATGATATGCTGCACCACAACCGTCCCGGATGTCTGCCCCTGCCTCCAGAGGCGCGCCACCGTCTGCTGGTACAGCTCCAGGCTCCATGTCAGCCCGAACCACACCAGTGTGCTGCCGCCGCTCTGCAGGTTCAGCCCGTGCCCGGCAGAAGCTGGATGGATCAGGCCAACGGCGAACTCGCCGCGGTTCCACATCTCAATACTTCCCGGAGAAGAAATCCTTGCATATTCCACCGTCAAAGCATCCAGTCGTCTGGTGATCCGCTCCAGGTCATGCTTGTACCAGTAGGCCACAAGCACCGGTTTTCCGTTCGCCGCTTCCAGAATGTCCTCCAGTGCATCCAGCTTCCGGTCATGGATATCCTCCACACCTCCGGCATCCGAATACACCGCACCGTTCGCCATCTGTAAAAGTTTCCCGGACAGGGACGCCGCGTTCGCAGCCGTGATTTCCCCTTCCGGCAGCTGCAGCACCAGGTTCTGCTTCATTTCCTCATAGTGCTGCTTCTCCTTCTCGTCCATGTAGACTGGATACTCCGTACTGATCAGCTCCGGCATTTTCAGGTAGTCCGTCCCCTTCATGGAAATGGTGATGTCAGAGATTTTGTCATAAATCCGCTGCTCCGCTCCCGGACGCAGCTTGTAGCTGTAAACCACCGGCCCGTTCATCTTATCCGGCGTAAAATAATCCACGCGGTACTGCCCGATGAACCGTCCCAGGCGTTCCCCCATGTCCAGGCACCGGAACTCTGCAAACAAATCCATCAGACCATTGGAAGAAGGCGTACCGGTCAGCCCCACGATCCGCTTCACCTTCGGCCGCACCTTCATCAGCGATCGGAAGCGTTTTGACTGCCAGTTCTTAAAGGAACTCAGCTCATCAATCACCACCATGTCGTAATCAAACGGCATCCCGGACAACTCCACCAGCCACTGCACGTTCTCCCGGTTGATGATGTAAATGTCCGCATCCTTTTGGAGTGCTGCTCTCCGCTCCGCCGCAGATCCCACTGCCACGGAATACCGCAATCCATGCAGATGGTTCCATTTTTCTATTTCTTCGCCCCAGGTATGCCGCGCCACCCGCAGGGGCGCGATCACCAGAACCTTCTGCACCTCAAAGCGCTCATACATCAGCTCCATAACCGCCGTCAGGGTAATGGAACTTTTGCCCATTCCCATATCCAGGAATACTGCAGCCACCGGATGCTGCTTTATAAATTCAATCGCATATTTCTGATAATCATGAGGATTGTATCTCATCCAGAATCCCTCCAATCTGTTCCGCTCCGTCCAGTATGTAAGTGCGGAACCCCAAAGCCGCCAGAAGCCTGTGCCTGGATTCCTGCAGCGGCCTCGGCTTTTTACCCGGAGCCTTTACCTCCACAAATCCGATATGCCGTCCCGGCAGCAACACAATCCGGTCGGGCATCCCGTCAAATCCCGGTGACACCCACTTCGGGCAGATCCCGCCGCGCCTTTTCACTTCCGAAACCAGTTTCTTCTCAATGCTCTTTTCCCGCACCGCCACACCTCCGTCAAAGCTGCCGTGACGATGGGTGATACCCCACACATAAACCTCTCTATAAGGGATTTTTAAATTTCCCTATATGGGGTTTTATATACAGCTATCACCTCTCGTCACTTTCAGCTGTTTCTTAATCAGGGATAGTTTTGTCCCTGCCCGTCACTGACCGCCACTTACAGGAAATCCTGCCCGTCTTTCAGCTTCAGGCCATGTACAATCATCCCTTTGTTCGTCTTGTGCTTCCAGAATCCCGCCTTTTCCAGTGCGGAATAAAAATCACTGTTGCTTCTGGTAAACTCACCATTGGACACGGCATACTCCCGGTATCTCTGGTAAAGCTCCCCGGATTTTTCCGTAAGCGCGTCGCCCACGTCACATCGTTCATTGACGAAATGCCCCAGCCAGTCATTTTCTTCCCGGTATGCTTCAATGGCATCAGCCACGCATTTCGGGAAGGTTGTCCGGAACCCGGCGGCTATCGCCTTTTTCGCTCCCTCAATAATCCACTTCAGGATGTACGGTGCCGCATTCTCATACAGGTAATCCGCATAGTTCTTTATATCCCTGCTGCCCTCAATCCTCGCATTAAAAGGAATCACGATCAGCCTCCGCCAGATCCCGTCGTCATTCGCACCCACCCGCGGCAGGTGGTTCGTATACAGGACCAGTGTGTGGCTGGGCGTAAATGCGAACGGCGCCTTATATTTTTTCTCCGCGAAAACATCATCCGTGGAGCAGAGCTGTTTCACAACCGACGTATTCAGCCGCATCCCCTCCTCCATCTCAGAGGCGATGATGAGGCGCTTGCCCTTCAGTTCAGCCATTTCAGGCTTCACATTCCGTTTGCATCCGACTGTCAGCGTCTCTGCGGACAGCTTTCCGGAGTACGTCCCCATCACCCTGGAAACTGTGTTCCAGAACGTTGACTTTCCATTCGCACCGCCGCCATAAGCGATGATGAGATGCTCCTGGTACACCTTCCCGACAGCCGCCATCCCGACTACCAGCTGCACATAATCCATCAGGGCATGATCCCCGCAGAAAAACAGTTCCAGGGACTGCATCCACAGCTCCTTGCCCTCATCTCCAGGAGAGCAGCTCGTGATTTTGGTAATCAGATCATATGGATCATGTGCACGTTCCCCTGCCATTCCTTTGGTAAGGTCATAAGTGGCCATCGGCATATTCAGCAACCGCTCATTCCGGTCCAGCGCATTCACACTGACGGCCAGCATCGGCTTCGCCGCATTCATGGCGGAAATTACATATTTGAAGTCCCGGCGTTTCATCACAAACGCCAGATAGGATCTTGCCGCCAGGTAAGTGCAGAACAGGGAATACTGTTCCATGCCAACAGCCTTTTCCAGTTCCTTTCCGCCCGCATTCACCGTCTTCTCTGAAAGTCCGGCAACCACCAGTGCCTTCTTCGCCAGTTCCAGGCATTCCTCCGCATCCGCAAGCTGCAAATCCAGGAATTCCTCCATTGCGCCGACTGCAAGCTGCCGTTCCTCAATCCAGGCATCCCCGTCATAACGAAGGTAATCCGTGGCCTCGGAAAATCGCAGCTCCTCGCCATATTCCTTTGCCAGGGCTTTCGCCTGTCCGATATCGGAATAATCCTCCGGTTTAAAACATCCCGCCTTGAAATCATCATTGTATTCATCCGGCGGCACATAGCCTTCCTGCGTCTGCACCGTGTTCCGGAAAAATTTCAGCGCGGAGTACCAGATGGTACGCAGCTCCCCTTCATCCAGCGGCGGATCACATTTTGCAGCCTCTTCCATAAAAATCTTATAGGCCTTGTCCGTTTCCCCGAAGCGTTTCAACGCCTTCCCCGCAAAATGGGACAGCGTCCTGTTTCTGGAGCCCTGCGGAATCGTCCCGCCGCTTTTCGTATAATCCTCATGCTCGTCCTCATCAGAAAAAGGAACCACCTCGTCGATCGTCACCCAGCCCTCATGCCAGACAGCATCCCCGGCATCCGCACCAAAGATAAACCTGGCCGCATCCAGCGCGTTCCTGTCAAAAAACGAATACTGCCGCTGTACCGCCCGTTTCAATCTGGCGTAATAATCCGCGTCCGTCGTCTCATTGATTTCAAAATAGACATGGAACCTCGGCCTGATTCCCTTCCCGTTCTTCGCCAGCATGTGGTGTCGGCTGGGCACGACTGCAAAAGAAATTTCCTCAAAAATCTCCTCCAGCTTATCCAGCGTAATCCAGTCCTCCAGATTCTCTGAATGGTCATTGTCACAGTCCATCACAATCACATCTGACCGGATAAAATTTGAAACGCTGCGGTAGTTTCCTTTGTATTCTGCGCACACATGGTCATTCCTGGCTGCCCTGCTCAGCTGCTCCGCGTTCATAACCGTCACTGTATTCGGATAGCGGCAGTTCTTCGCATCCGATACAAGAGGCGCTGTCTGTAAAACAAACTTCATAAATTCAAACCTCCCTCATATCTTCCGTAAAATAACGGATCCTCATCTGCTTCTTTTCCGCCCTCGCAATCTCCGCTTTCATCCCGGAAGAAATCCTCTCGCCGAACATCCACACCTCCAAGCAGTGCCCCAGAAGTACCATGCCCATGAACAGCGCAAGCTCCCGTTCCGATCTTTCTTCCATAAACTGCGGAAACAGCAGATGCGGCGCCAGCGGGATCGCTCCCTGATCCACCGCGAAACGGCAGAACTGTCTGGCCTTTGCCGCATTCCCATCCTCATCCCCCTGGAACGGGGAACAGATGTAAACCAGCGGCCGGTACTTCCTGCTTTCCTGATCCATTTTCCTTGCCGCCGCATAAGGCACCGGATCACTGTACCCTTCGGCATTTCTGTAGCTCACCCCATAAAAACCACCTCTTCCTGTGAACAGTAAGGAGCAGATTGCTCCTCCTACTGCCCAAAGGAGTCAACAGCCATGATTTTTTGACTTCTTCCTGAATTATTTAAAAAGGACTGCACACAGCAGTCCCGATAAAACAGTCAAAAAAATTTTCCTGTCAGGTCAAAAAATCTGCCGCCATGACTCCTTTGGCATCAGAGAGGCGCAAAGCCACTCAGGATTCAAAACACATCAGTTGCTTATGAAAAATCAGGAAAGGAGACAGACAAGATGAGCAAAATGAGTGAATTATCCATGTTACTCGATGACCTGATCACCTGCGGAAACAGGCTGTCAGAAACAGCCCAGGCGCTGAAGGAATTCTATTCCGCGCCGGATGAAGACAAGCCGGCAGCACCACCGCCGGAGAAAAAGAAGGAAGCGGCGCCCGCACCTGCGGAACCCGCAAAACAGTATTCAAAGGAAGATGTCCGCGGGATCCTCGCCCGCAAGGCGAACGAAGCCGGAGGCCAGTACAAGGTACAGGTCAAGGCACTCGTCAGAAAATACGGAAACGGCGGCAGCCTGACGAGCGTCCCGGCGGAAAGCTATCCGGATCTTGTGAAAGAAGTGGAGGGATTGACTGATGCTTAACCACGCATTCCTCTCCGCATCCGCAAGCCACCGGTGGCTGAACTGCCCGCCCAGCGCGAAGCTCTGCGCTTCCGTCAAGGATGAGGGCAGCCCCTACGCACAGCAGGGAACCGACGCCCACGCACTCTGTGAATACAAAGTGCTGCACGCCATCGGCCAGCCCGCACAGGATCCCACCCCGGATCTCACCTGGTTCGACCAGGAAATGGACAGCTGCACGGACCAGTATTGCTCCTATGTGATGGAGCAGTTGGAGGAAGCCCGTACATACTGCCCGGATCCGCGGGTACTGGTAGAACAGAGGCTGGATTTCTCCAAATGGGTACCGGACGGCTTCGGCACCGGCGACTGCCTGATCGTCGCAGACCACACGCTGCACATCATTGATTTCAAATACGGTGTCGGCATCCTTGTGGATGCAGAACAGAACCCGCAGATGATGTGTTACGCCCTCGGCGCCCTGGATACCTATGACGGGATCTACGACATTGATTCCGTGAAGATGACCATCTTCCAGCCGCGCCGCGAAAACATCAGCACCTGGACCATCAGCAAAGACGACCTGCTTGCCTGGGCGGAAGAAACCTTAAAGCCAACCGCGCAGCTCGCCTACGACGGCAAAGGTAATTTCAAGGCCGGCGACCACTGCCAGTTCTGCAAGGTCAAGGCTGCCTGCAGGAAGCGCGCGGAGTACAATCTGGAGCTTGCCAGATACGACTTTGAAATGCCCGCCGCCCTGGACGACACGGAGATCGCCGCCATCCTCTCAAAGGTGGATGAGCTGGTCGCCTGGGGAAACGACATCAAAGAATATGCCCTACGCCAGGCACAGTCCGGCATCCATTATGAAGGCTGGAAGGTTGTGGAAGGCCGGTCAAACCGCAAATACACGGATGATGCTGCAGTCGCAGCCACCGTCACCGGCGCAGGGTATGATCCTTATGAGAAGAAACTGATGGGAATCACCGCCATGACATCCCTTCTGGGGAAAAAGAAATTTGATCAGCTGCTGGGCAGCCTTGTTTACAAGCCGCCCGGAAAACCCACGTTAGTGCCGGAAACCGATAAACGCCCGGCCATGAATACCGCACAGGATGATTTCAAAGAAGATTAAGGAGGACAAGATTATGTCAAAGATTATGAACCCGACGAAAGTAATTACAGGACCGAGAACCCGCTGGAGCTATGCCAATGTCTGGGACCCGAAGAGCATCAACGGCGGCGCGCCGAAGTACAGCGTCAGCCTCATCATCCCGAAGTCTGACACAAAGACCGTGGAGAAGATCAATGCCGCGATCCAGGCAGCCTATGAGGAAGGCCAGAGCAAGCTGAAGGGCAACGGGAAATCTGTCCCCGCGCTCTCCATCATCAAGACGCCGCTGCGTGACGGCGATCTGGAGCGCCCGGATGACGAAGCCTACAAGAACAGCTATTTCATCAACGCCAACAGTGCCAATGCTCCCGGCATCGTGGACGCGGACCGCAACCCGATTCTGGAACGCTCGGAAGTCTATTCCGGCGTCTACGGCAGGGCATCCATCAACCTCTACGCCTTCAACACGAACGGCAATAAAGGGATCGCCTGCGGCCTGAACAACTTGCAGAAGATCTCTGACGGGGAACCGCTCGGCGGCCGCTCCAGGGCAGAGGATGACTTCGACACCGACGATGAGGATGATTTCCTCGACTGATCTGTAACACAAACCACCCTCAACCGGCGGCAGTTCGGAAACGACTGCCGCCATTCTGTATAGGAAAAGGATATGAGAATCTATGAAAATAAAAGAAATGTCAATCGACCTGGAGACCTACAGCGAAGTGGACATCTCCAAATGCGGCGCGTACAGGTACGCAGAATCAGAAAACTTTGAGATCCTGCTTTTCGGTGTCTCCGTCAACGGCGGCCCCGTCACAGTCTATGACCTTGCCTGCGGCGATACCATCCCGGATGAAATTCTCGCTGCCCTTGCGGATGAATCCGTCACCAAATGGGCGTTCAATGCGTCTTTTGAGCGCGTCTGCCTTTCCAACTGGCTGTACAATCACCACCCGGAATATTTCAAAGGCTACAGCATCCCCGGCGACCCGGCCGGCAGCTACCTGGATCCGTCGTCATGGAAATGCACCATGATCTGGTCTGCCTATCTGGGGCTGCCACTGAACCTTGCTGGGGCTGGCGCCGTCCTCGGCCTGGAGAACCAGAAACTGACGGAGGGCAAAGACCTGATCCGCTATTTCTGCTCCCCCTGTAAACCGACCAAAGCAAACGGCGGGCGCACCCGGAACCTCCCGCATCACGCCCCGGAAAAATGGGATCTGTTCAAAAAATACAACCTGCGCGACGTGGAAGTGGAAATGTCCATCCAGAAGCGCCTGTCCAGATATCCCGTCCCGGAACAGGTCTGGGATGAGTACCATCTGGATCAGGAAATCAATGACCGCGGGATCCTGCTGGACATGGACGTGGTCAATAACGCCATCGCCTTTGACGCGCGTTCCCGGTCTGCCCTGATGGAAACCGTGCAGAATCTCACGGCGCTCGATAACCCAAACAGCGTCGCGCAGATGAAGCTGTGGCTTTCCGCCAACGGTCTGGAGACCCAATCTCTCGGCAAAAAGGACGTTGCAAAGCTCATCCCGGATACGGAAGGATCCATCCGGGAAGCCCTGCAGCTCCGGCTGCAGCTGGCAAAATCGTCTGTGAAAAAATACCAGGCCATGAAGAACGCCGTCTGCCGCGACGGACGGGCGCACGGGATGTTCCAGTTCTACGGCGCCAACCGATCCGGGCGGTGGGCTGGCCGCCTGATCCAGCTGCAGAACCTCCCGCAGAACCACATGCCCGACCTCGCGGAAGCCCGCGAACTCGTCCGCGCCGGAGATTATGACACGCTGGAACTTCTGTATGACGACATCCCGGACACACTCTCCCAGTTGATCCGCACGGCGTTCATTCCCCGTCCCGGATATAAATTCGTGGTCAGCGACTACAGCGCCATCGAAGCCCGCGTCCTCTCCTACCTCGCCGGAGAAAAATGGCGCTCCAGAGTCTTCGCGGAAGGCAAGGACATCTACTGCGCTTCCGCCAGCCAGATGTTCGGCGTTCCCGTGGAGAAACACGGCGTCAATTCCCATCTGCGCCAGAAAGGCAAGATTGCGGAACTCGCCCTCGGCTACGGTGGATCCGTCGGCGCCCTCAAATCAATGGGTGCCCTGGAAATGGGATTGACCGAAGATGAACTGCAGCCGCTGGTAGATGCGTGGCGCTCCGCAAATCCGAACATCGTGCAGTATTGGTGGGATGTGGACGCCGCAGTCAAAACCACCGTCAAACAGCGGATCAACACAAAAGTGGGCAGTATCCGCTTCCAGTACAAAAGCGGGATGCTTTTCATCCATCTCCCATCCGGCCGCACCCTCTCCTACGTCAAGCCAAAGATGGGAGAAAATCGTTTCGGCGGGGAATCCGTCACCTATGAGGGAGTCGGCTCCAACAAAAAATGGCAGCGGATCGAATCCTACGGTCCGAAGTTCGTGGAGAACATCGTCCAGGCAATCTCCCGCGACCTCCTCTGCTTCGCCATGCGAAACCTGTCCTTCTGCTTCATCTGCGGCCATGTCCATGACGAAGTCATCATAGAATGCAGCCAGGATGTCTCCGTGGACGCGATCTGCTCTATCATGAGCCGCTCGCCAGACTGGATGCCGGATATCCTGATCCGCGGAGATGGATATGAGACGGAATTCTACAAAAAAGATTAAAAAACAGCGGCCTTCGGTAGCCTGCCGATCCCGCCGCTGTCTTTCTTTCAATACCGTTTACTCTAACCCATCAAAAAGTTCATCATCATCTGCGATTTTCTCATACATCCTTTTCAAACTGTCATAATATGCCAGGAATCTTCTGTATTCTTTTTTCATAGGGAAAGATTCCTGCTCTATTATGTCACAAAATTCCTCATACATGTCCGGATTGTTTATAATTTCCGAAACTTCAACCTCAAGGTTACAACCTTCAACATCCGGTTCCCCATATCGGTCTATATATAATTCGTCTACCTCATCTACATCGACAAGACTCCAGTTTTCCTCTTCTTCCTGTTCCTCCCAATTTTCATTGACAATTACATAGCGATGAGTAATCAACCCTTCATCGTATGGAAGATCAAAAATGTACTTCTGCTCTAGCAAATCATGTGTTTTCCCAATAAATTCATACAGATATTCCCCCGGTTCATTTCCATAATCATAAGCGGTTTCTCCATTTGAATAATAAATGCAGGGATACACTTCTTCAAGGAAAGACCAGTACCCCTTTTCCTGTTCCCATTTCTGAATCCGTTCCTGTAGATACGGAAAGAACATATACTCCTCAACCTTATTTCTAATCATGTTGTAAAGCATTTCAAAAGTTTGGTCTGTTGCCAAGCGATTTCTTTTCCTGTTGAAAAAATCTCCTATTTTCTTTAAGTGCTTATCTTTCTGCCTGGAAAAATACAAAGCACAAAAATACTCCTGAAACGACCGGTGAATAAAAAGATAAGCATCCCCATCTTTATACATCAAGCAGACTTTATCTTTCATGTCATCCCTAAATTCCACATATGAAAAATCAGGCTGATTCCGCTTTACAAGGTTCATTCCATTAAAGAAATGCTGAATTTCCAGATCAACCAGTTCAAATTTTTCTTCCTTATAAGTCCTTGCGCAGAATTCAGATAAATACTTTTCAAAATCATCCAAACTGAGTTTGGTATTTAATTCTCTCTTGAAAGCGCCTTTTGTCGCATCATGTTTTGATGCTAATGTTTCATACGCCTCACGGTAGAACAAATGCTTTTGATCCGGTATTTCCGCAAAGCGATCATACGTCATCAGTGTAATCGTCAGTAAAAGCGGATTTCCAATAAACTGTGGATGCGTATAATATAAGCCGTTATTGATCGCATTAATAAATCTTGTTTTAATATCTGCATCATATTGCAATTTTCTGACCATACTTATAGCCTGCGGTCTCGTTAAATGACATAATTCCAAAACAACAAAGCTTCCTAAATTGATGAACGAAAATGCCGGTCTGCTCGACATAACAAACTGGTTCTTATGGAAGCGATCAATAAATATTTCTATTTCTACATCAAAGCTACTTCTCTCGTCGTTTTTAATCTCATCATACCCATCCAAAAGCAGCAGGCATTTTCCTGCTCTCAGTAAATCAAAGAAATCTTCTTTATCCACATTAAACCCAGATGATTCAACACTCTCATATATAAAATCGCCGAGATGCTTTTTATGTGAATAATCCTTTAGCGACACCAGTACCGGTAAAATTCCAGTTTTTTCAAATGATGATACCGCAGAAAGCAATAAATGCTTCATCATCATAGATTTTCCAAGTCCTCCCACCCCGGAAATGATAAAACATTTTGCGATATCCGGAAGTTGTTCTGCAGTAATATTCGAATAAGTTTCAAATTGATAAGATTCGGATTTTTTGATGTATACTCTCCTCCGCAAATTGTTGCACTCATAGAAGCTATAAAAATCCGTTGGCTCATTTGCATAAAGTAACGTCTTAATTTTTTCAGTCTTACTTTGTACTTTTTTCAGATATTCGGAATAGATCCGAGCTCTTTCTGTTACTCGTGATTGTTCTACAATAAAATCTTGATCCGTAACAACCTCTATTTGCTCATATGTAGAATTATCACCCTCACCTTTCTCATAAACCATAGTTATAGCTCGACGGGGATACGATTTTCCAATATCACTGGCAAACTTGCCTTTCTGATCAACCCATGAAATATATGTATCCTCGCCAACTGTGTTATCCACCTGGTGATCTATGATATAAAACCAAATTCCCAGCATTAACGCTGGAAAATAAATTTCCTGTTCTTTGTTTTCCAGAAAATCTTTCTTCTTTACAGAGCTTCCATTCGATCTGAAAAACAATTCTGTATCTGGCAAAATCTCCTGATCATTTTCTAACAACTCCAAAAGCGCATGCCCAATCCAGTTATCCCTATCAGACACGCGTAAATAAGCCTCCACAAAACATTTCATTTTCTCAAGGCAAGAGCCAAATTCTTTATCCATTTTCAGCCGCGCGCGTTCTGCATATTCCGGCCGTTGTAGATTCAGCATTCCCGTATTATTTGACTTACAGGCTTTATAATTCGATGTCGTAACCGCAGCTGTATTCCTTACAAAAACACCTTTCGGTACATCATCAAAAATCTCCGCAAGCCCCCTAAGGTACACTGAATTCGGATATTCCTTGCCTGTACTTCGATTAATCTTTTTTTCCTGTAACAAAAGGTTCAGGAAGGTTCCCCCACACAAGCGAGGATAACTCACATCCTCCATCTCATTTTCTCCTTTGAAAATATTAACCTTCATTAACCCCATTAATGGTCATTAATCAACATTAACGATTGCAGAAAAATCCCATTAATTGTTTACTTACCTTGCAACAAATAAATCCAGATCCTGCACCCGGAAAGGAGGATTATGAATATTATTCGTTCACCTAGCTCTGCGGAAAAATAAACCGCAGCCCGCACTTTTACAACAAAATCTGATTGCTTTGATCTAAGCACGCATAAGCAGGAGGATGCACATATTGTTTCGAACCAATCCATCAGGACAAGTCCGAAACAAAGTGCTTTACCTCTTTGTTTGTGTGCCTTTTTTTCAGGCTCCAAATCTCTGACAGGTTAGCGCTCATGTGCATCCTCCGATTTCAGGCAATCGCCATGAAATGGAGAATTCACATGAAAAACAATTGTTCAGAGACAACCAACGACAAAAAGTTCTATGTGCTTTTTGAAACAGATACCGAAGGTATCCGCCAGTATAACGCCCTCCCCGATGACGAAAAGACCGGCACGTCACTTTGCAAAATGCGTGTGGAAGGCAAAACAGTCCCCGCTATAAAAGCTGAAGTAAGCAAACAGACCTATGACGCTTTTAAGCGCGATCAGTGGATGGCGGAATACCACTATAAAACTGAAAACCGCTGTATCATCAGTGGGGCAAATGGAAAATCCCGTATCTGCCCCGGCAGGATTCCGAATCCGGAATATGATGGATCCAAAGATGTTCCAAAGACCATCGTTAACGACTGCTCCAGCTGCCCGTATTCTCAGATGTTCAAATCTTTCAAAGGTAAAGTTCTTTTCTCTTCACTCACCCTTGTAGATGAGCAGGGAAATGAAGATCCCTTTGAGCCTGCAGCTACGATGGACATATACGCAACCAGTCACTATATGTCACTGCTGTACGGATGGATCGCCTATATCAAAGAACATTATCCAAAGTACGCCAGATACACAGAGCTCGTGGAACTACTCGGCCACGAATTCACGCTAAAAGAAGCTGCTGCAATTCTGAACAAGCCGCAGCGCACCCTTTATGGCTGGACCAAAACACTTCGGCCAATCTTTACAGAATACATGCAGACGATTGATATCATCTAAGGATATGGCTCCACCTGTCTTTCCGGGCAGGTGGAGCTTATATAATTAATCACCCCTACTTTATAAAAACTCTGCTTTAAGGCTTTCTACAAGCGCAGCATTTTTAGTTGATTCTGTGCTATTAACATCTGCTACATATTTGTCTATCAGAGAAGTCAGCCTATTCACTTCCTCTGTTAAACTCGCATTGTTTTTTGCAATCGCAAGTATCTTTTCACAGAAATTATCCATTTTGTTTGCATTCATTTCAGGAACTTTTTCTTCTGCCAAATCATACTTAATCATCATCAATATAAAAAATTTAAATTTTCTATACTGAGTTGGCAAAGCCTTATTCCTGAAAAGATATTCAAGCCTATATAACACAAACGCACTCGTATAATAAGGCAGATATTTGTGATTATCATTGAATATCCCATCAATTGACTTTAATAATCTTCCATAATATCTACTGGCCAGATGCGGTTTATCATAAAACATAGAGGCAACAGCTTTGATCTGCGTTCCTATCGAAACTATACGAACTTTCTCAATACTTGTTCCGTAATTGTATTGCTTCGATCTGCGTTCATAATAAAGGCGATCTGTACCAGAAAATGTTTCATAAAAGGCTTCCAATTTTCTATGAAACTCATTCAATGCAATAAGCTGTTCATCTGATACTTCCGTCTGACGATTGGTTGCTTTTATAATATTATTAACTGTATCATCATCGTCTGTCTCTATCAGCTTTATCGGCAATTGAGTCCCTTCACTAATATTATCCTTATTATTAAATAACACATGGCTTGTTTGACATCCATTTACAATTTGATAATCGGTGAGTGTAAATTTATTTCCAACGTTCGTAAGATTTTTACAAATAACAGTAACTCCGTTATTATACAGAACAAATTTATCTGAATCTGTTTGCAGAGTCTGTGCCATTTCATGGTTTACAGGGTTATCCCCCTGATAATCTCGAACATTATCATAAAATACACTCTTGATTATTTCGCCATTCTCTCCTGTAATCAACTTCAAGTATGACTGATAGCTAATATATCCTAAATATGACTGTTTTACTTTGTTTATCTCCGGCAGTAATACTTTATTGCTAAATTCTACTTCCTTCTCAATTACATCAATCGTATTCCGATAGTACTTCTGTAACAAATCCGCATCAACAGGAGTATAGATCACGTCACTAAAAAGATTTAAATTCATCAAATCATTTTTGGCAATCTCCATTCTTGCCACACAGTTTTGATCATCAACCCACTTCCCGGTTGTTATGTAGTATAAATAGCAGGTCGGTTTTCTTTTGATATAGGTTGCCCTTGAAAAAATATATTCTACAAGTTTACTTTTCTCCTTAACTGCGTCATTTCTGACCATTTGTGGACGATCCGAGAAGAAATCACGAACCCCGGAACCAAATGTTCCCATATCACCATAATCGAAATTAGACGAAGATTTAGCCTGCACAAATATAAAACTGATCTCTGACAATTTATTATTTATCTCCAACAGATCCTCTATTTCGTCAGAAGACGTTATCATCGTTCCGTTTGCAATTATTGCAATGGCATCGATTCCACAATCTCCACCATCACCGATAACAATATCCTCTAAATTATAGCTTTCCGAATACAATTGTTCTACAGCGCAATAAGAAGCAAACATTTCAAATTGTTTACTGGTATCTTTCTCTTCTATCTCTTGAGACTCCAAAAATGAAGTCACATAACTCTGTACAATTCTATCCACGTTTAGATTTCCTCCTCACTCAACTCCGGATCCCGATGAAATAATGCTAATATGAACTGTTTATGCAAAGCATTGTCCCATCAATCCTCAAACCCAAAATCCGTGATCTTAAGCGTCCTGCAGTTCTCCGAAACTGTCCTCACTGTCGCAGACGGGATCCCCTTAGGTGCCGTAACTTCGACTTCCAGCTTCATCTCTACATCTGCGCCATCAACCGTCGTCAGATGCTGAATAACTTCCTGCCAGTAGTTATAGATGTCCCGGCTCATCCGCGTATTATCCAACTTCACGGACATATAAAAATGCTTATTCTCCGGAGTATCCTCACTCTGACCTTCCCCTGAAGCGCCACCTGTGGCAGTCCCGCTTCCAGAACCGCCGTGTCCTGGATCCTCTGTATTCCCGCCTGGCACTGACCAAGGATCATCCGAGCCACCGGATGCATTCTCCTCATCACGTTTTTTCTCTGCTTCTATTTGCTTTCTAGCCACTTCTGCTTTCACAAGCAAATCTGACTGGTTGATGGAAAAGACTGTCTGGTTATATTTCAGATCCACATAGCGGTCATTCGAATATGCGGCCGCAAGTGCAAAATATTCTGTAGAAGCAATCCCCTGACAGATTGTCTCTTCCAACACCGAATAGCTGGACAGCCTCGGCAAATAACAGTATGTACTCAGATACTCCCAAAGTTTCTTTATGGAAATATCATTCGAATCCCTCCAGAGCAGATCATCCAGGCTCATCTGCAGCAAAGCCGGCGCCCACTTTGTAATGATCTGTTCCGCTTGCAGCATCTTACGCGCGGCTTTTGCCACAATACTGTCAGTGCCGCCTCCCAAATCGCTGATCTCCCACTGGATTGTCTTCATATCCTCATACTGGTCAATGAACGGAACCAGCAGCCAGCAATACGTTTCTTTCAGCTGCGAATCTACCGTATTGTTGCTGCGCGTCAGATTATTATCAGTCTCCCGGATCTGCCCGCCATCCAGATTCAAATCATCTTTATCCGACATGATGGAAGTCCACGCAAGGAACCGCTTTACTTCCTGTTCCAGGGAACCAATCTTATTAATATCCGGTGCCACAAATGCCAGCATGTTCCGATAAATACGCGGAGATGTCCCGCGGTTATTTAAAATATCTGTCACTCGTTCCATTGCTGCGCTCTTCGCGCTGTTTCTCTTATAGGTATCCTTTGAGCGGAGAATCACAAGCCGCACAGCCTGATCATCCGGGACATCATTGGAAGATGCCGGACAGGGATGCACACCGGCAAACGGATTCTCTTTCCGGATCTTTTTCAGCCGGTTCTCAATCTCCATCTCCACATCCGCCTGGGAAATCTGTGACGCGCGGTCTTCCGCTGTCTTGCGAAGCGTCGGCTTCGTGTCATACCAGAAGCGGTTCCCGTTCGGATTATTATATAAATAAGACAGTGAGCCATGCAGCGTATTCAAGGCGTCCTTAAAATTCGCAATATTTTCCTCCGGCTGCACCGTGCCCAGCAGAATACGTGAAATCTCCAGGCCGCGGATTCCCTGATCGCGAATGGCTGACGTGCTGGGTGCGCTCCCAAGCATAATCGTCCGTGCGATTCTTCTGGAAGCCAAAATATGGCCGTACCGAACCACAGCCTTATCCTTCTGATAGGGGATGGAATCCTTGCCGTCAACCTCTCTGTCAATAATGCTGTTCCATGTATCCGGCAGATGACGCACCAGTTCATCCCGCACCGTCGGCACATCAAGCGGGATAGATCCCGGCATGATCATGGCACTCGCATCGTTCGCCATCCAGAGTTCATGAATGACTGCTGCCATCAGACGAAGAACGCCGCGCGTCCTCTGGAAACGTTCCAGCGTTGCCCAGTCGCCATAAAGCCTGTCAAAAACCTCCGGATGGATCGGATAGCAGGAAATCAAACGGTTCTTATATTCGACTTCCTTTGCTTCCAGCGGGAAATCCGTTTCATTTTCCTGGTACATCCTGCTGAATGCATCACAGACGGCCTCCCGTGCATCCGGATCCTTACAATCCAGGAACAGTCTGCGCCGGACAACCTCAAAACCTTCGTTCGCCGCCACCGGCTTCCAGATGGATTCCATACGTCCAAACGTATGCTCTATGGTATCCAGCACCGTTTTTCCCGCTTCTCCGCCAATCTCAATTTCAGATTCCGGGATAGAAGCCACCACGATGCTGTTTTCCGATGCTCGCGCTGCCTCTGTAATCTCCTGAATAAAAGTGACAAAATTATCGTAAGATCCAGCCGGCAGTCCGTTCACGCCATAAATCTTCTTTGTATAAGCGACAAGCTCGTCCATCAGAATCAGGCACGGACCACATTCATTGAAGAGATTCTTCAAATTCTCCGAACCCGGAGATACGCCTTTCCTGTCCGCCTCGCGGATATACTTTGCATAAAGTTCCGGTTTCTCAGCTGACGTAACGAGCTGATACGCCATCTCTCCCCAGATTGTGCTGACCGTGTAACCGGGAAGATTTGCCGGATTCTTTTTGCGGGTAGGATCCAGGGCCGTCCCTACCAAAACTGCCACATTAGCCTTCGGCAGTTCTTCCAGCCCCGCCCGCTCCAAAACCGGTTTCAGGCTCGGTATGTATTCAATCGAAGTCTTCCCATGAACCATATGGTAAAGCGCCAGCATACTATGTGTTTTGCCGCCGCCAAAAGCAGTCTTAAGCTGGATCACAGGCTCTCCACCCTGTCCGGAAATACGCTGCAGAGACTCCACCAGAAGTCCTGCCATGCCCTCTGTCACATAAGTGCGTGCAAAAAACTCCACTGGATCACGGTACTCATAGGCTCCTTCTCCTCGCGCCACCTGTGCCAGATCCGCTGCAAATTCCGCCGCGCGGTAACGCCCTTCCGCCACATCCGGATGGGGCTGCATCACGTCACGCCAGCTGGGCAGATTTTTTCCGACATTTCTGGTAAGAACAGCCGCGGATGCTTTTTTCTTTCCCGCCGGTGTCGGCGCCGTATTTTCTGTCACTGCCGTGGATCCCTGTTCCGAACCATACCGAGCCTTGCGGTACAAAGCACGGATTTCCTCCGTTGCCTCCGGATCAATCGACTCACAGAGAAGCGCCATGGTATCCAGTGCCCGCTCCGTGTAACCCTGCTGAAAATCATTCGCGCCAATGTGGGACGCGTCATTCCGCACACCCATCAACTCAGAAGCCCAGTTCCTGTGGCTCTTTGACATCTTCATACTGAAAACATCGCGCCATCTGCGGTCAATCAGCCGCAGGCAGTTGGCGATGTCCAGGGAATCCAGCAATTCCCCATAATCACCGCTGTATGGCAGATCCCTCTGGTCACTTAACGCATCCAGAATTTCATTCCACCAGTCATCATGATAGACTCTTGACATCTCCTGTCCGATATAAACCGCCAGCTGAGGGAGAAGAATCCGAAATCCTTTTTGGACAAGCTCATAATTTTCCTGCATCCTTATACCTCCTCGGTCTGCGCATCCGCAGCATGTACATCTAAATAGTCCCTTATCTCCTGATGGATCAAACACAGCGCATCGTGAATGCTCATGTCCGAACCATCCGCATTGATTACCTTTTTGTATCCCGTAAATATGGATAATCCGCTGCCCAGTCCTGCAATCGGCTTATCCTCATCCTCTATATCCTCCGAAAAAGAAATATCCAGCATGCCAGGCAGCTCCCGCTTCATCGTATTGATGAAACCTCTGCGTGTCGCCCCTTGCGCATCTTCTTTCTTTTTCCGAAACACAACTGCAATTCTTACCGAATCAAATCGTGGATTCGCCTTTTCTGTCCGGACCGGCCACACACCCGTAACCATAAATCCTGCTTGGATCATGCTATCCAGCAACTGCTCAAACGGCGTCATTTTTTCCATTTTTCCATCGGAGCGAATGGCTTCCTCGTCCTGTTTGCTATATTCAAAAAACAAAACGGAAGGATATTCTTCAGCAGCCGCCTGGTGGAAGTTTTGCAGCATCCGCCTGATCCCGTTTTGATATTCTCTGACTGCCTCTGCACTGTCTCCATCAAAGTGCTCCGGGATAGAAGAAAGTTCTTCCTTCGAAGTCACAACCTTCTCAAAAAGCTGCGGATAAACATTCTTTAAACATCTTCTCAACCAGATATAAAAATAATCAGACAGATCCGCATATCCCACGTTATCGTAATAAGGAAGCTCCGTAAACAAAACAGAATCTTTCGGGAATTCCATGGTCACTGCATTCGCCTGCTCCACTTTCGCAGGAACTGCCGCAGATAGTCCGGCAACCGACTCCACCACGTTCTGCAGCATGGTATTAAAATTTCCCGTGACAGTCGAAAATGGATTTCCTTCTCCAAAAACCCATGCCATCGGAATTGCCTGCCTGGTAAACGCCGCCCGAATATTTCCTTTTCGATTATCCCATGTACAGATCGAAGACTGAAAATTTGCCAGTTTTCCAATCACAAGCGCAAGATAAACGCCAACCGCCTGGCCATATGCATAGGCTCCTGTGCCTCCTTCCGACAACGGAACCTTATCCTCTGTCATTCCCGCTGCAATGGCATCTTCGGATACCTGTGACATAACCTCAGGAAGCAAATCACACAGGGTTGTCATCAAAAGCAGCTGCCTCGGCGTATATAAATCTGTATATTCTGTCAGTCCAAATCCAGGCGGACTAAACCATCTGGTATTATTCGGGAGCGAACCAATCGGTAATTCATCCGGAAGTAATGTTTTAGCCGCATCCATCTGTCGCTGATCCGGCTCCACGTACATTCTTCCATCTTTCGTCTGCACGCATACCGCCATCAGCTGGATCTCCAGCCCGCCTTCTTTCCCCGTTTTCTTTACAAATTCATCCTTTGTAATCTCGCCGCACACCGGACACTGAAATTTTGCCCCTGCACTCCCATGCTTATTTGTCTCTTTCTCCTTCGGGCAAATCCCCTGATGGATTTGAAACCGGATCTTTTTATCCAGGATCTCCGGTTCTGCCCAATACTCATGCCCTGCTGTTTTCGACAAGACATAACTGCCCGCCAGAGGCATCCTGCAGCCACAGGCCGGATTCGGGCATTTCATCGTCCTCACCCAAATCCAGGCATAGGCCGGCGCTTCCTCTTTTGTTCCCGGTATCTGCACGGGCGGATACTCATCCTTCATCTTATATTCAACAGCATCCCGAAGCCATTTCCCATAATGCGCGACATCCGCAGCCAGACCTTCCGCACCAAAGTAAAACTTATTCTCCGCATCCGGGTGAACCGCTTTTTCATTCAAAAACCGGGCAGGTATCTCCGCCGCTGCTTTTGTAAGCAGACAAGCCACTGCATTCAGATCTCCCGCCTGAACCTGAAGCCCAACCTTCTGCGCCGCAATCGTAAGGCCTCCAAAACCGGAAAATGGATCACACACAACCGGAGGCTTCTCCAGATTTTGGACGGCGGAAAGATTTCCCTTGCCTCCTGCAATCTGGCATAGTTCGGCGGATATTTGCTTTCTTTTCTCATCCTCCTCATCTGCCGGATCATCCAGAATATCCGCCGCCAATAAAGCCGCTGATGAATCTACAGGACTCCGGTTCCACCACAAGTGCATATTGCCCGGATGTCCTTTATGCGCCTTATCTCCCATCGCAGAAACGCTTAGTGCCTTCAAAGGGAGCGCAGTTTCTATTATTTTTCTTTTTTTACTATAACCCATTTTCCCTTTTTCCTTGATCCCTCATGTACCACAATATTTTCTTTCTGAAATTTTGCCAATAGCCTCTTAACTGTTGCATCTGAAACACTCAGGGCTTCGCTATATTTTTTTCGTGTCCATTCCGGATGTTGATGAATAACAGCCAATAATTTTGACTGAATGTCCGCATTTTCATCAAACTCCCATTCGTTTATTGGGTCATTTATTGGGTCATTTATTGGGTCATTTATTGGGTCATCTGTTAATGTTGACGTTTCCCCACTATTTTTTTTCATTAACTGCAAATATAAATCACAGGCATTGCACAAAACCATGACTCCGCCTGAAAACTCATATTTCGGAAGTGGGCCGCCATACTCTTCGCAGCCTCTCCGGATCTTATCAAATCCGCGCCCCCACGCCTCAATCATTCCACTTTTGAAAAAGGTATTTGCCAGCTTCGGATTGTACGGTTTGGAAGAATGCTTCTCAAAAAGCTTTTCCGTAGAATCCAGTTCTTCCGGCATTTTTCCTTCATTCCAGATGTACATACGATCCTCGTAGACGCTGATCTGAATCGGATTGCAGCTCTCATATGCCTTATGGATGACGGCGTTAAGCAAAATTTCCCTGCAGGAATCCGGGTGAAAGAAGAATCTTTCTATACGCTGTATTCCCTGATAGGTAATCAGAGCCTTCATGTATTTTGTATAGATCAGATCCATCGTCTTATCAATTTGCTCAATCAAAGGCCCATGAATCTCATCCTGGTACAGTAAATCTGAATCAGATTCTCCAAAAAATCCAATCTTAATATAAGCCCCGGTAATCCACCGTTCCGGATCCGGATAAAACGCAAGCGCCGCAGCCCTCGTCAAATATCCGTCATCGTCATACAAGCGCAGGTTTTCCATCAGCACCTGATCGGAAACCTTCGTTTCTTCCTCTGTGAGTCGTCCCCGCCCAATTGCCTTCTTTTTGAAAAGAGCAATCGCGCTCTGGCTCAAATCTTCCACTTTCAGCCTCGGAACCGGCATACCATCCCATGTCCTGCCCTGGGCACGAAGGATTGCCCGATCCAGTTCTTTGCCTGTAATCGTGCGCATCGTACTTCCGGAACGATAATAGTACACTCCGTGAAAACTGATCATCGTCGGATATTTGTCCACAACAATTTCAAGATAATCCAGCCCATCTTTGTTGCATAGATTCACATCGACAATAATCCCCATCGTGTCGGTCACCTGATTCGGAATCTTTTCTAACAATTTCTTCGCATTATTGATTCCTTTCAAGTTTCCACGATCATCTATTCCAATATATAAGGTTCCCCCGCTTGCGTTGGCATAACCACAAATCCATTTTAAATAATCGTCCTGCCAGGACTCTTTCCATTCCACATTCTGACTTTCTGCCATCTGCTCAGCCACCTGCCTTTCTGATCATCATCTCCAACATATCACTTTAAATATCAAACGACTTTATGTCGTTTGATCGCGCCGACCGCGAAGCTGCACAAGCAGCTATCCCTTGCGCGGTCGTGTGCATCATTTTATCTTATGTCAGTCCGATTCCATCAGATCAAACAGACTCATCTGCTGCGGCACCTCTGCTTTCAGTTCCGCCGCCTTTGACTGAATATCCGGCCAGGAAACCACTAGCGCATTGTAAGCATAGGCTTCATTCGCCCACTTTTTCTGCTCTGCTATTGTATACAGACGGTAAGCAAGATCTTTTGCATACTCTGCGTTACTGCCAAACAAATCTGCCACAATTTTGGCACAGGCTTCTATTCCACCTTTTTCCATTGCGTACGTCAGCTGTTGTGTCAAAAGCCAAATATTTGCCTCGTTGTTATCAACCTTTTCCGGAAGGCCCTTTCTCTCCAACAAATGTACAATGCCCGCTTTCGCATAAAGCATTCCATGAGAGGCCATCATCGGGATAGATGTTCCTTTGGCGTTTGCTAGCACCTCCGCTTCTCCATATTTGATGTCATTATAAGCATATTGTGTATAAAGGTCTACGCAGAAACGACTGGCTGCATCAATGTTTCCAACCTGCTCATTGAAATACAGGTCAATCTCTTCATTGATAATCTGCAATGCGCTACGCACAGTCATTGGTGTACCGTCCGCTTCAAGGACGCGACGGTATTTTGAATATACAGCCATGCCAGGGCCAATCGCAGATTGAGCGAGGTCAACAGGAGCAATGTTACTCTCCTGAAGTTTTTTCAAGGCAGGACGTAATTCACGACGCAATGCAGCAATTAGGTTACGTCGAGTGGTCTGAGGAGCATCTTCCGAACGTTTTCGGCAAACAAGGACGATGGATGAGGCAAGAGCATTAGTTCCAAGCCCAACATTTCTTGCCGCTCTTTCAGTCCTCACTGGCCAAGTTCCTGTAATTGAAAAGCCTGCATTTATAATTGCGGAAAGCATTGTTTCCCATCCCGAAGATGCCGTACTTTTAGATTCATCATTAGTATCACTCTGCTTATACGCATAATAAATAGTAACAGGCATGTCTTCTCGTGCATACTTATATAATTGCCGACAACTTTCCAACATGCCATTTTCAAAAAAATGTTTTGCTTCTTCCGTGCTCCCTTCATGACGAAATGGGGTTGCAATAAGTTCTTCTGTTTTTGGCACCAACATAGTTCCAAATAATTTCGGATAAATATCTTTCAATGACTGCCTTAACCATACATAAAAATAATCAGATAAATCTGCATATCCTATGTTGTCATAATAAGGCGGATCTGTTGAAATCATAATATTTCGAATACCGCAATCTTCTTGAGCATTAAATTGAGAAACCTCAGATGCTTCCGATGCTGGTAATTCAACTAAACACTTTTCAATCCATTCTAACATGTTACTAAAACAACCTGACGAACCACTAAACGGATTGGCTTCTGCAAAATCCCAAACCATTGGAATGGCTTGACGTCCAAAGGTATTCCTTAATCCATCCCTAGGCGGATTCCAAGAACAAATCGTTGACAGGTAATCTGCCATTTTATCAATCGCAAATGATAAATAAACTCCCACAGCTTCACCGTATGCTCTTGCTCCTGTCCCACCTTCTGCAACGGAGAGATGATCATTTTTTAATCCAACGGCAACTGCATCTTTTTCTACTAATTTCTGCACATCAGATACGAGTGAACAAAATGTTGTTAAGGCGGTTAATTGTCTATTTGTAAAAAGTTTTTTATGCTGATCCATCCCATATGCTTGCACTCTAAATCCAAGTGCTTGTTGAGGAAGGTAACTTTGAGGCGCATCTGCCGGCTCCTCAACCTTCGCTGCCAAAACCTGTTCTTCCGAAGGTGAACAGTATACTCTACCTTTATCAGCCTCACCAACCACAGCCATCAAAGAGTATTTAATCCTATTTGACTTACCTTCGCTACGAATATAATCAAAAGAAATCGGTTCACCACAACGCAAACACTTTGCACCAGTTCTTTCAACTGTACCATCATTCTTCGAATTGACTTTTCCTTTTTTTACAGAAAAATCTGCCTTTCCACCCTCTTTATAATTACAATCAACATAATACTCAGCACCCTTTTTAGTAGATAACTTAAATGTTCTTGCCAAAGGGGCTTCACAAGCACACGCTGGATTCGGACATTTTACTGTCCGAGCCCAAATCCACGCAATTACTGTTGTTTCTCCGCCACCCTGTTCCCTCGGAACTTTTACTTTCGGATACAGATGTCCGATGCGTTTGAAAGCTTCCTGTTTCATCCACTCCCCGTAATAGCGAACATCTTCAGCCAATCCCTGTGCCCGTTTCCATCCTTCGGTTGTACTCGAAACTCTTGCATCAGGATTCACAGGTGGCATTCCCGCAAAGCACGGTGGAATCTCTATCATTGCCTTATTAATCATCACTGCAACCGGATTCAGGTCGTGGGCATGGGCTTTCAATCCCAGTCTCTGCGCCTCCAGAGGAATTGCACCACCACCGGCAAAAGGATCCAATAGTTCTGGCGGATTGCCATTAGTAGAACGCAAGATTTCATTCTTTGCAGCATTCAAGACTTCCTCATTATTGGAGTTTTCCCACACTACAAGGTCTTCCAGAATTTTGAACAATCGCTGTCTCTCGGTATTCTGTGCCTCCTCAGTCGGAAACTTTTCTGGATGAGAAGAGGGATCATCTACAAGGCTGGACCAGATCACTGCACGTGCCGTGGCAAGTGGTCGTCTTGCCCACCATAAATGAAGTGTGGACGGATGACCATGACGAATCGACTTTTCCCTTGCAGATTCTTCATTTATCTTTTCCAGTGGCAATGCCACTTCAATCAATTTTTTGTTTGCCATATCCTTCTCCTCATTTCTGATACAGGACTTCTGATTCTGCGATCAAATCCTGTATATCGTAATTTACACTGGTCGCCGTAAAGTCTGGTGCATTCTTAAACGGCTGTTTCAGATAAATCGTGTGTGTATCACTACCATCCACTTCCACGATCGCCAGGATGAATTCATCCGGTTTATTGAGTGCCGTCAGGATCTCGTTTTTACTGACAGTGACTGTAGTGGAGCCTTTCGCTCGTCCTTTCACTTCGATAAACCGCAATGCGTTCGCATATGCAGCCATGCGCTTCCTCATCCCTTCCGGAACATAAGATTCCACATCATAGCCACACTTCGATGCGCTCACATCCGTCGGCCGGTATCCCAGCGATGTCTCAATCTGGATGACCGCATTCATGGCTGCGTACTCAACACTCTGCCTGTCTCCATGTCCGAAGAGATCTCCGGATGAAGTCGCGGTCAGCTTATGAATCAATCCTCTCGGAATCACCAGTGCTCCACCCGTAATTATCGGCGGCATTGGTGAAATCCTGCGTTCCTTCTCGATTTCCGCCAGGCGGCTCTGCATCCGGTTTTCCAGTTCCTCCGCCCGCCTTGCTGCCAGCTTTGAATTTAACCTGGAATTTGGTTTCCCTGCGGCTTCCTTTTGCGAAAGGTCTGCAGCACGATAGTCCCAGTATTGGATCTCCGCTGTCAGACGATCCTTGACAGCTTTTTCTGTCTTATCCAGCATCGCTTCCTTACGGTTTTTTACCTCCGCAAAGTGTTCGGGAATCAATTGCTGGATCGCATAGCCCTTTGCAATTCCTTCCACATCCTTACACAACCAGTCCTGTGATTTCATCCAGTCATGAACCGCTTTGTACTCTTCATCCGTCGCTGCCCGATAATCCAGATACGGCGCATACCCGGCGCCTGATGCTGTTCCGTCTTTTTTTATCTCCACAAAATGAACATGTTTGGAAATCGTCCTCCGTGTTCCATCCTTTAACGTCACTCCATCCTGAACCGCATCCTCTATGTAGAAAAGGAGCCTTGCCTCCTCACTGAAATCACTGTCATCAATAAACACTGCGCCGCGCTTCATAACATCTACATTCTTTTCCCGGATCAGGTCAATTGTCGCCTCCAGAAGCGGATACCCCGGGCAGATCAGTTCCGCCTGTGCCTGTCCCGGAATCACACAGTATTCTTTGTCAAAGCAGACTCTTTCGTACCGTTTTAAAACAGGCTCTCCATAGCCAATCTGCATATCCCGGTTGCGCACTGCATACGGGACGGATGTGATCTGATATCGTCCGGTTTCCTTCTTACGAATCTTTCCTCCAAGTGACTGGAAGGCTTCCAGGAAAAATGATTCAATAAAATGCGGCTGCAGCTTATGTGCTTCGATGCGCTCCATATCTTCGCGGATCGCATTGACGGAATGAACATCCATCACATCATCCGTCAAGGCCTGTTCTTTGATCAGCTCCTTAAATTTATCCGGGTTCATGGAGTGATCCACGACCTGGTTCAGCCTTGCGCGTACTTCCGGATCGTTCCCGTACCGCACAGCCTCGATCAGCAGATCCCGTAGGGATTTATTTTCAAAGGACATTTTCCCAAGGATGTCAAAAACCTTGCCGCCCAGGGCTTGTCGTTCTTCTTCCAACTTCGCAAACAATCTCTGGAAAACAAAGCCTTCTCTGGTTTCAGACGCCACCAGGTTCCACAGATGGCACACTTCTGTCTGCCCGATACGATGGATACGGCCAAATCTCTGCTCCAAACGGTTCGGATTCCACGGAAGATCATAATTGATCATCAGATGCGCCCGCTGCAGGTTGACGCCTTCTCCCGCGGCATCCGTGGCAATCAGGATCCGGACTCCCACATCCTGTTTGAACAGTTCTTCTACCTTTCGTCTCTCATCCCGGAGCATTCCTCCATGAATGGTCACAACTGCCTCGTCATTTCCGAGCAAAGACCGTATCTTACCCGCCAGATAATTTAGTGTATCTTTATGTTCGGTAAAAATGATCAGCTTCTCCCTCTGACCGTCTTCTCCAAACATTGCCCCCCTATCCTGAAGCAGCCTGGACAGCTCATCCCACTTTCGATCCACACCGCTCGCCCGGACATCATTCGCCATATTTTCCAGACGTTTCAGTGTCCGGATCTCCGCTTCCAGTTCCGCGATCGTAGCCGCCGCAGATGCATGATCCACGACCTGCTCTTCCATCTGCTCCTGCTCCTCTGCTGGCAGGTCATCCTCATCCATGTCATCCCATTCGGAATTCCGATATTCCGCAGCTCTCTTTCCCAGCCGTTCCTCAGCCAGCCTGTGCTCCAGGCGTTCGCGCCTGCGGCGAAGTGACTGATAAATAGCTTCCGGAGAGGACGCCAGACGGCGCTGCAGAATCGTCAGCGCAAATCCGACTGTATTTTTACGTTCATTATTCAGATTATCCGCGCGGTTAAACTCTTCCTGCACATACTCTGTCACAGCCTGGTAAAGCTTCGACTCCTGTGGAGAAAGACTGTAATTTACCGTATAGGCTATGCGCTCCGGGAACAGAGGCTTGCCATCAAATTTCAACAGTTCTTCTTTTACCAGATGGCGCATCACATCGCTGACATCTACTGCCTGCTGCGATGAATGATGCGTTCCTTCAAAACGATCCGGATCTACCAGCGACAAAAACAGATGGAAATCCTCTTCTTTTCCATTATGCGGCGTTGCAGTCAGAAGCAAAAAGTTCCTTGTAATATTCGATAACAGCCGTCCCAACTGAAAGCGTCTGGTATATTTGACTTCTCCGCCCCATACCGTCGCGGACATTTTATGCGCCTCATCCACAACGATCAGATCCCACTCGGAGACCTTCAGCTTCTCCTGCAGTTCATCATTCCTGGCCAGCTTGTCCAACCGACAGATACAGCGATCCACTTCCGTAAAAATATTTCCGGTCACAGCGGACTCCATCCGATCATTGGTCAGAATCTCAAATTTCAGATGGAACTTTGAAAAAAGCTCATCCTGCCACTGCTCCGCCAGACTTCCTGGTGAGACAATCAGACATCTTTTCAGATCACCCCTGGCTATCAATTCCTTAATGTACAGGCCGGTCATAATCGTTTTTCCTGCACCCGGATCATCCGCCAGCACATAGCGCAGCGGCACCCTCGGCAGCATCTCCTGATAAACTGCGGAAATCTGATGCGGGAGCGGCTCCACAGCCGATGTATGCACAGCCAGATACGGATCAAACAAATGAGCCAGGCTGATACGGTATGCCTCCGATGCTAGCTTCATCTGTTCTGCGTCCGCATCGAAGCTCCAGGGCAGATGCTTCGACAGCACTTCAAGTCCCGGCTCGCTCTCCCTGTATAGCAGCTGCGTTCCCGGAACTCCCCGCGTATCTTTATATGTAATTTCCAGCACATTGCTGCCATACCACTGAACCGCAACAATGCTGACCGGCTCATTGCCCACAATGCCCTTCACTGTACTTCCGACAGTGATATCCTCTAATTTGTTCATTTTCAGCAATCGCTCCCAGTTTGTCAACTTATCCTTATATTAGCATAACGGATGTCCCATAAAACGGACTCAGATTGCGCTCTTTCCGCTTTTTATCCACTCATCCAGCTCCGACCTTTTAAATTTCCACAGCTTTCCAACCTTATGCGCCGGAATATCCGTTTTCTTTATCCAGTTTCGCACTGTATCTTTTGTAACACCCATATATGCAGCGGCTTCTTCCAGATTAATCCAGTTGTCCTGATACACTTCGCTCATATTTCCGTCTCCTTAAAAAATTTCAACGTGCCACTAACCTACACTATACCAGACATGGATTCCTTTCGTCAACTTGTTTTCCTATGATTTGATGGTAATTTGGGTTGATTTTCATAATTGTTTTGTTGCATTTCAACAAAACAATTAAGCAAAAACACAGTAAACCCTCACATCTATTTGTTTCCACCACGAAAAGAAGCGCTACCGGATTCTTCCGATAGCGCTGCTCCTTATTCCTGTATTCTCTTTCCGCTGCCGCGTCTGCCGTTCATCTGATACCTGTCATGCTTGCGGATGCTCCTTATCGCCTGCCGCAGGGTATTGCTCCGTCCATGCTGATGATAGGGATGGGAAGCCTTGTGTTTATGAAATATCACGCAGCTTCCCGGCAGCGGATACTCCGGAGCGTCAGCCAAACGCGAAGCGTTTTTAAAATGGCTGACGCGACCTGCCGCCGAACGGATGTGAGGGGGCGTTTCCACATTATGGATATACCACACATGCCCCGTGTTCTTTGACATTACCGTAACGTCATAATCATCCACATGGATGATGGCGAAATAATCCGGATCCAGGCATTGTAAATCTTCCTTATGAAACATTCTCTGCCCTCTCTCTGAAATACTGCTCCAGAGCCTTTTCCAGAACGTTTGGCACATCTGCCGCTGCTGTGTCTGAAAAATATCTCCGGAATGTCTCTGCCGACAATTTTACACTGACCATAGCTTTCTGCTTTTTCGGCTCCTGCCGGAACGCCTCCTCTGCATTTTCTTTTGTGATTTTCCCCACCATTTTTCTAAATCCTGCTGCCTGTCTTGCCTGGATCTTCCTTCCTTCTGTCTCAGATGCATGATGGATCAGTTTCTGTTCCTCATCCGATAAATAAGACAGATCCACAGCCGCCACCAGCGGCAGAGCTCCGCTATCCACAGCAGCCTTAAATTCCGGGATCAGCTTATCCAGCCGCATATAGCGGGCGATATTTCTTCCTGTCATTCCATACTCATCTCCAAGCCCGTCACGGCTTCTCTGAGACTTGTGGACATCATGTCCACAAGTCCCGCTTATGTCCTCCAGTGCAGCAATTTCACGCAGGATATCATTCCGTTTTCCCTGACTGCTGATCTTCTCATAACGTTCCGTCAGGACCGCCGCCTTTTCCGACGGAAGCAGATCCGTAAATGATCTCTGCACAAGATTTGTCTCAATCACATAGACATAAGCATCTTCCTCTGACAGCCCATCCTTCACGATCGCCGGGATCTCTTTCAATCCTGCCAGCCTGGCTGCATTTACCCGATTATGCCCCGCCAGCATTTCATATCCGTTTTTCTCCACCCGCACAATCACCGGATTTAGGATCCCGTGCTCCCGGATGCTTTCCACCATGTCATCCAGGCGTTCCCCTTCATAGAGGCGGAATGGATGGTCATGAAACGGCTTAATTTTTTCAATCGGAAGCATCATAATTTTATTCTGCGCCACGGCCTCTTCCACAGCCATATCCTCAGTCAGCAGATCCAGCGCATCCTGAAACACCTTCCTTTTCGGTGCATTCGCTTTCATTTCCGACCACCTCCCTCGCCAGATTTCGATATGCTGTACACGCCTTGCTCCCCGGAGCATATTCCAGAAGCGGCTCACTGTAATAAATGGATTCCCCCACCTTAACTGTATTCGGGATCACGCTCCGGAAAATGCGGATCTGTCCCTCAAAAGTCTCTGTCACCTGCTCCGTGATCACTTTGCAGAGATTTGTTCTGGCATCACACATGGTAAACAGAATCCCCGCAATTTCCAACCTGTCATTCAGGCGACTCCGAACTTTCTTTACCGTCCGGATGAAATCCTGCAGGCCCATCATCGCGAGAAGCTGCGGGTTCACCGCAATCAGAACTTCATCAGCCGCTGTCAGCGCATTGATGGTCAGTGTTCCAAGCGAAGGGCAGGTATCCAGAATTATATAATCATATCGCTCTCTCAGGGGCTCCAGGATGCCCGAAAGCATCCGTTCTGCGCCCATTTCCGTCCGCAGTCTGCCTTCCACAGCAGAAAGCACCATGGATGACAGAATAAAGTCCACACCATTCCGACTTCGGATGTAATCCTCCGCATCCGGCAGTTCCTCATCCTCCAGCCGGTCCATCATCAGATGACCGATTGTAACCGGGACAGCCGCCGTATCCTCGATTCCAAAGCAGGTTGAAAGATTTGCCTGGCTGTCAAAATCCACGGCCAGAACCTTCTTTCCCATCTCTGCCAGAGAATATGCCAGATTCCAGGAGCTGGCTGTCTTGCCAACTCCCCCTTTGAATGAACCACACATCAGAATCTTTGCCATCACTTATTCCCCCTTCCGTATCTGACTTCCTTCTCAGCCACACAGCAGACCGGCACCTGCGCCTCCGCTGTCTCTGCTTCTATCCGCGTGATCGTCAGCTTTCCATCTTCACACTGCACCTGGATCTGCGTCCCGATTTCAAATCCCATCATCTCCAGCCACTGTCCTTTGAGCGTGATCGTCGGCGTCGCCTTGTACTTATATCCGCTCTGCTCATAAACCTTCATGTTTCTCGTCGTCTTCACATTTCTCGTTGTCATAGATTTGGCTCCTTTCAGATTTTTATTTTTCGTAGAATTTCAGATGTTTCACAGTTCCCATTTTTCCATGCCGTTTTTCATGCGCACTCCCATAGGCACCACCTCCTCCAAGCGCTTTCCGTAAAAGAAAAGAAGCTGCTGACACGTAATTTTCTTACGCATCAACAGCTTCCGCTTTGATTCAGTGTACTATTTTCAACATTTATTCAGGTTTTTCTTTATTTTCTGCATTATCCCTGATCCGGTAATAATCTTCCATATCAATCCCGATCTTCACCGTAGCGTCAGGTTTCGGCAGACGGTGGTTGCCCAAGAGACACACAGTCTCGACGTGTACGCTGTTCGCGAACATCTCCGTCGGACAAACCTTTTTCAGCTCATACCCGCCCGCGCACAGATATTTCAGATCCCGCGCAAGTGTTGCAGAATCGCAGCTGACATAAACGATCCGTTGCGGAGCGATTTTGAGCATGGTATCGAGCACGCTCTGTTCGCAGCCCTTGCGGGGCGGGTCGACGACAATGACATCCGCGTGGATTCCTTTTTTTTCGTATTTTTCAGGCAGGACTTCTTCGGCCTTGCCGACGAAAAATTCCGCATTTGTGATGCCATTCAGCTCCGCATTCTGGCGGGCGTCGCGGATGGCGTCCGGTACAATTTCAACGCCATACACGCCACGGGCGTTCTGCGCGAGGAAAAGCGAGATGGTGCCGATCCCGCAATAGAGATCCCACACGGTTTCCTGACCGGTCAGCTCCGCGTATTCAAGCGCTTTGGCATAAAGCTTTTCGGTCTGGCGGGGATTGACCTGATAGAAGGAGAGCGGGGAAATGCGGAAGCGTATGTTTCCAATCGTGTCTTCTATATATTCCTTTCCCCAGAGTAACTTCAGCTGCCTGCCCATGATGACATTGGTACGCTCACGGTTGATGTTCAATGTAATGCTGGTCATGCCGGGAATCGCACGAAGCGCCTGAACCAGACAGTCGCTTTTCGGCAGGGAGGCTCCGTTTATGACAATGCAGACCATGATCTGACCGCAAGCTGCATTTGAGTCGAATGCTGCATCTGCTTTTCTTTGTTCTGTTTCGATCAGGAAAGCACTGTCAGCCTCACCATGCTCTGGTTCTGCCGCGGGCACACGATCCGATTTTTCATTCATCTTTTCCAGCAAAGCCGCAAGTTCTGTCTCTCCCAGTGCTTCTTTCCCCACCCGTATCATCACATGCCGCACGAGTCCCTTTCCAGTTGTCTCATCGTAGGGCTCGATTCCATATGTTTCCATGTAATTCAGCACAATATCAAGGATAGTCTTATTGACTTTCGCGCCAAGAAGGCAGTCGCGGCAGTCGATGACCGTATGCGTGCGGCCCGCGTAAAAGCCTGCAACGAGTTTTCCGTTCTTGTCTCTGCTGATGGGATACTGTGCTTTATTTCGATAGCGAAATGGAGATGACATCCCGATGATGGGCTCCATGGGCGGATCGGCAAAACCGCCGATACGCTGCAGGTTGGCCCGCACTTTCTGCTCTTTAAAGCGAAGCTGAGCCTCGTATTTCATCTCCTGAATCTGGCAGCCGCCGCACGGGCGGGCGACCGGACAGGGAGCCGTGATCCGGTCCGGACTGGGCGTGATGATGCGCAGCAAACGGGCGTAACCGTAGGTCTTTTTCATTTTCATGACCTTCACTTCCGCCACGTCACCGATGACCGTATCTTTAACAAATAAAACCGGGCCGCTCTTTGTAATTGTTTCTGGAGCCGCATCAGCCAAAGAAAGGTCGGGAGCATTTTCGATGTACCCGACCCCAAGTCCTTCGCTGCTGAAATCTTCGATTCTTACTGTGATAATGTCGTCTTTTTTCATATATGCCCTGTCTTTTCACTCTATACGCCCGCGCCATCTGGCCGATACATATTCTTTCGACTGTCTTAACATTCATATACATTTTCTTATTCTGTCTGCAACAGCTAAACGCATATGACTATTCCAGATATCAGGTTCAGAACTCCGACGTCTTCCTCAGATTCGACTCAAACAGCCGGTTGTAGCCGAGC
Source organism: Lachnospiraceae bacterium (assembly GCA_021199235.1). GTDB lineage: Bacteria > Bacillota > Clostridia > Lachnospirales > Lachnospiraceae > Choladousia. The sequence goes on from JAJQIL010000138.1 coordinate 37,370, forward strand.
CATTCGTTGTTGTCTCCGGCGTTTTTCAGAACCTCGCGCATGGTCTCCAGCTTGGCGTCCGTGTCGTCCGCGTAGTTGAGCGCCAGAGCCTCCGCGAGCGCGGGCTTTTTGGGAGAGCCGTATTCAAGCTCGCCGTGATGCGCCAGGATGCAGTGCTGCAGCTCGCTCATCAGTTTTTTCGGAAAGCCTTTGATGTGACGGCAGCCAAAACCGACCAGCTCGCTGCCCATGACGATGTGACCGAGAAGCTGTCCGTCGTCGGTGTAATCGTTTTCCGGGAAATTGGATATCTCTTTCAGCTTTCCGACATCGTGGAAAAGCGCCGCAGTAAATAAAAGGTCCTTTCGCAGGAACGGGTACTGCTTTACATAAAAATCGCAGAGCTTTACGACGCTGAGCGTGTGCTCCAGCAGGCCGCCGACAAAGCTGTGATGCACGGTCTTGGCCGCCGAATGATTTTTGAACGCAATGATAAAGGCTTCGTTATCCACAAAGTACATCTGGAGCAGCTTCTGAAGATACGGATTCTCAACCTGACGCACGTAACCTAAAAGTTCCTCGTACATCTCATCGATGTTTTTCTCGCTGACCGGAAGGTAATCCGCAGCCACATACTCCGTTTCCTGTGCTTTGCGGGCGCGGCGGATGCTCATCTGCAGCGTTCCCTGAAAATTGGAAATGTCGCCGCTCACAAAGACGTAATCCAACACGCCGAATTCCTCGATCCCGGACGAATTCGGATCCCAGATCTTCGCATCGATCGTGCCGGTCTTATCCTGTAAAACTACATTTTCATAAAGCTTGCCGTTTTTCGCGGTCGCAGACTGCTTGTATTTGCACAGATAAATCTCGTTGATCTTGTCGCCCTCGCGAAATGTATTGATAAATTTCATAGTTCCTCCTCTTTATACTGTAATCTGCAGCTCTCTCCCGCTCCTCTGGTAACGATAATAGCGCACCCCGGCGGCGTCCATCATACGCTTGGATGTCAGAACGGAAAGCGTGCCCTCATACTTATCATCATCGTAGACCACCGTCTTGATTCCGGCCTGGATGATGGCTTTCGCGCATTCGTTGCACGGAAACAGGGAAACATACAGCTTGGCGCCCTCGAGACTGCCGCCGCGGTAGTTGAGAATCGCATTCAGCTCGCTGTGTACAACATAAGGATATTTCGTAGCCGCTTCGTCTCCCTCGCGCTCCCACGGGAATTCATCATCCGAGCAGCCCATGGGGAATCCGTTGTAGCCCATTGACAGGATTTTGTTGTCCTCGCTGACGATGCAGGTCCCTACCTGCGAGTTCGGGTCCTTTGAACGCATACCTGCCAGCTTCGCCACAGCCATAAAATATTCATCCCAGGTGATATAATTCTCACGTTTCCCTGCCATAGCGGTCCTCCGATCTTTTATCCCGATTTCTGTTTTGCGTTATCTTTTCCTGCAAAATATATTTTCCTAATGATTCTACCACACTCTATCCATTTTGGGGAGTAGTAAAATTGCGCATGAAAAAAGAATAAACGCCCCGCTGAAAAAAAGCGAATCATAAACACCCCGCCGAAAAAAGCGGAGCGCTTATGATTCGCTTTTATGGCAAGACATACCCGAACCGGATATAGTCTCAGAGAATCTCAACAAACCATCGTACGGTTGTGTTCTGTATTTTACAGCCCCCGCTTCTTCAAAATACGCCGCTCCAGCGTGGAAAAAACCAGACGGTCAATGAGGATTCCGATCAGGATGATGACCAGCATCACCGCCATCACCTGATTGATGTCCGCCATGTCGCGCCCGGCCATCAGCGTGTAGCCCAGACCGACGTAAGCGGACATGACCTCGCCGGACATCAGTGCCCTCCAGGCAAAAGACCAGGACTGCCGCAGTCCCGCCAGAAACCCCGGCAGCGCCGCAGGGAAAATGACGTTGGTGTACATCTGAAGCTTTCCGGCTCCCATGGTCGCCGCCGCCCTTTTGTAGATAGGCGGAATCGTCTGGATGGCATTTTCAATCGCCAGCGCCACGCTGAATGTGGAACCGATGACCACGACAAACAGGATGGCCGACTCATCCAGGCCAAACCAGAGGATGGCAAACGGCACCCAGCAGACGCTGGGAAGCGACTGAAATCCGTTCATCAGCGGCTTTAAATTGCGGTTTAAAAATGAAAAGGAGGAAATCAAAAGTCCCAGTACAGTTCCGATCAGCAGCGACAATGCAAAACCGATAACCACACGCCGCAAACTGTAGATCACAGCCTGCCAGAGAGTGCCTTTTACAATCAGTTTTTCCAGACTCTCCACTACGCCAAGCGGCGATGGCATGGCGTAGGATTTCCACCAGCCGAGCGGGCCGGTACCGAGAGTGTAGATGACCTGCCAGAGGATGATCAGCACTGCATAAAAACAGATGCCCGAAAGAATTTTATTGATCGTATTCTTCTTTTGCAAGCTTCTCCACCTCCCTCTCTACGCAGGATAAAATCTTATGACGCACGGCCAGGAATTCCGGAGAATCGATTTCCCGCGGTCTCGGCAGATCTACCGTGAAAATGTCTTTGATGCAGCCCGGATTGTTCGAAAGAACCACGATCCGGTCCGCCAGAAACACCGCTTCCTCCACGCTGTGCGTGACAAAAACGATGGTTTTTTTCGTCTCCTCCCAGATCTGCTCCAGATCCGAGCGCAGCTTGTTGGTCGTCTGCTTGTCCAATGCGGAAAACGGCTCGTCCATCAGAAGTACCGGGCTGTTCAGACACAGAGCCCGCGCAAGCGCCGTCCGCTGTTTCATGCCTCCGGAGATCTCGTGGATCCGGTACTCGCGGAATTCCCACAGACGCACCATTTTCAGATAGTGCTCCGCGCGGCGGTCCTGCTCCTCTTTCGGCACCTTTGCAAGCTTCATGCCAAATTTTACATTGTCGATCACGTTCAGCCACGGGTAGAGAGCGTGTTCCTGAAACATCATCGCGCGATCCGCACCCGGCCCGGCAATCGGTGTGCCGTTCATAAGAAGCTCTCCCGAAGTCGGCCGGTCAAGTCCGGCGATGATATTCAGAAGTGTGGATTTCCCGCAGCCCGACGGGCCAACGAGGCAGACAAATTCTCCGTCCTCCACGGTCAGCGTGATCTCTTTCAGCGTCTCCCTGACCGAGCCTTCAAAAGAACGGGTGATATTTTTTAATTCTAGTGACATGATTACGATATCCCCTTTGTATATGATTTCTTCCTGCGGATGTCAGCATCAACGCTTTACTCCGCTTCCTGCAGGCTCTCCAGTATGGAAAGATCCGTCAGCGCATCCTCGCCCGGCAGTTCATCGATAAAGTCCTGCTCATACGAGGTCTGCGCGAATTCCCACAGCGCGTCCTCATTGAGTTCTGTTGTGACTACCGTTTTCTCAAACGAGCCTAAAACCACATCCTTATCGTAGGCCGTACCGGTGACCGTCTCAATTTCCTCAATCATCGCGTCCACCGAACCATCGAGATCCGCATTGATCGCATCCGTGGTGTCAATGTGCACCTGCAAAAACGTCTCCACGACCTCCGGATATTCCTCCAGGAAATCTTTGCGCACAACGACCACCGCGACTGGATAATCACCGTCCAGATAAATGTCCTGATAGTCCAGAAGCAGATCAATATTGTCAGAAGCGGTCAGGATCGTGCCCCATGGTTCCGGAACAAGGGCCGCATCGATACTTCCCTGGTCAAACATATTCTGCACATTGGAATTGTCCACCGCCACGACTTCCACTGTTCCGCCCTCGGAGACCGGTGAAAGGTCATTTTCTGATAACAGATTCAAAAGGCAGAGGTGCTGGGTATTGCCGACCTGCGGGATTGCCACGGTCTTTCCATCCAGATCCGCTACGGAAGATATCCCGGAATCTGCACCCACGACCAGAACTGCACCTGCATTCGACGCATTGGCAATCACGATCACGTCCCCGTCTGATTTGACATTACCGTTGACTGCCGGTACGGGACCGATATATCCGATATCAATCTCTTTCGCAAAAAGCGCTTCCACTTCAGAGGAACCGGCGGTAAATGACGTCCACGACACGTCATATCCGTCTCCTAATGCTTCCTCCAGAGAGCCCTCATTCTTCATCACCAAAGCCTGCGCATGTGTAATATTGGGAAAATAGGCCATACGCACTTCCACTGTCTCCGTGGAAGAAGTGACTTCTGCCTCCGACGCAGAGGATGAGGAATCCGAACCGGATGCAGTATCGTTATCGCCGGATGCGCCGCATCCGGTAAGCAGCCCGGCAAGCAGCAGAAGGGCAGCGAGTTTTGTGCAAACGTTTGCATACTTTTTCTTCATATGAATTCTCCTTTGTATTCATCCTGTTTTATAAACCACAGCGTATAATCCTGATCTGCAAAATCCGCCCGAAAAAAATACATGATACTACAATTTTAATCTGCGCCGATACAGGTCATTTTCATGCGTCTGTCAGGACTTTTTTACTGATATTTTTATAGAGTGCATCATACACGAATACCGGGATTTTTTAAAGGACTTTTTACGCAAACGTTTGCAGGCACACTGCATAAGAAAAGCGAAGGGCACTCGTCCCTCCGCCTTTTTCTCATACCGCAAATTACAAATGGGTACCTGTTCAAAACAGCAGGCCACAGACCTCTAAATTCCTGCCACAGCCATACGCCTTAAATCGGTTTACTTCGTTTACAATCAATACTTTGGTTACAATTAATACTTTGGCTAAAAGATCAGTCCTCAAGGAATCCATATACCACTGCAGCCAGCGCACCGCCAATCAGCGGACCAACAATGAAGATCCAGACCTGTGAAAGTGCCGTGCCGCCTGCAAAGAGTGCGGGCATCAGGCTTCTCGCCGGGTTCACGGAGGTACCTGTCAGAGCGATACCAAGGATATGTACCAGAGTCAGGGTCAGGCCGATCACCAGTCCGGAGACCGCGCTGTTCTCTACCTTACTTGTCACACCAATGATCGCGATCACAAATACAAATGTCAGAACGATCTCCACCAGCAGTGCTGCCGGTACCGAGCCGTTCGTCCAGCCTTCCTGGATCTGGTTCGCGCCAAATCCGCAGTCAAAACCAAACACGATGCCGAGAATGACACATCCGATCGTTGATCCGATCAGCTGGGAAACCACATAGCCGATAAAATCTGTGACACTCAGTTGTCCGCGAATCAGCATGGCAATCGAAACTGCCGGATTGATGTGGCAGCCGGAAATATTTCCGATGCTGTAAGCCATCGCGACGATCACAAGACCAAACGCGAGTGCTGTCAGCAGATAGCCGCTTCCCGCCTCACTGGAGCAGCCGACCGCGACCGCCGTCCCACAGCCAAAGGTGACGAGCACACACGTGCCGATCACTTCAGCAAGATACTTCTTCATGCTCTCCATAAAACATACCTCCTTGCGCGTCATTTAGCGCATGAAAAACCGGCGCCGCCGCTTCATATTCCGCCGCAGCGTCTTAACCGTACGCGCAACTGATCAGTCTTCTCACAGTTACCCGTTCCCAACAAATCCAGTATAAAGAGCGGACAGGTAAAAGTCAAGTCAGAAGTAATATCTGTCATAACTGTTCAGCTGCCGAACAGTCAGCATCTGCCGTAACCATTCAGCAGCCGAGCAGTTACCATCTGTCATTCATAGCTTCGAATCAGCCTCCGCTTCACGTAAAAATAGCAGATCAGATGCACCGTTTCCGTAACAATCCAGGAAACCGGATAGGAAAGATACAATACTGTCAGTGTGTGATGCGAAGCAAATATAGTATAAATCCAGATGATGCGGAGCACACAGGAGCCGAGCAGCGAGACGATCATCGGCAGGACGGATTCTCCCATCCCGCGCAGTTCGCCTGACACTACCTCCATGATGCCGCAAAGGCAATAGGTAGTGGCAATCACTGCTAATCTCATCACGCCAAATTCAATCGCTGCCGCATCCCCGGGCAGATAGATTCCGAGGAGGGCATCTCCTAGCCGGTATGCCAGCTGTCCGAGGATCAGACCGGTCGCAGTCACCATCAGAAAACAGCGCAGAAACACCTTGCCGATCCGGTCGAATTTACGTGCGCCGACGTTCTGGCTGGTGAAGGTCTGTGCAGCCTGATAAAAAGAATTCATTGCAATATAAATAAATCCCTCAATATTCCCCGCGGCTGAATTCCCCGCGACAGCCACTTCGCCGAAGCTGTTCACAGAAGACTGGATCAGCACATTCGACAGAGAAAAAACCGTAGACTGCAGTCCCGCGGGCAGACCGACCCGCATGATACGCATCAGCTTAGGACGGGAAATCCGGACCTTTTTCCATTCAAGATTCATCTCCGGCTCCAGCTGTGTCAGACAGCGCAGCACCAGCAGCGCGGAAACCGTCTGCGAGACTACTGTCGCGATTGCGACGCCCGCCACGTCCAGACGGAATACCGCGACCAGAGTAACATTCAGTACAATATTAATCAGACCCGCTATGATCAGATAATAGAGTGGCCGTCTGGTATCCCCCAGAGAACGGAGGATCGCGCTTCCGAAATTATATACCGCCATGGACGGCATCCCCAGGAAATAAATCCGCAGATACAGCTGCGACAGCCCGATGATACCCTCAGGTGTAGCCATCATCCGCAGCAGGATGGGGCTTAAAACGATTCCAACAACTGCGGTCACCACTCCGCCCAGCAGGCTGATCGCGATGGACGTGTGTATCGTCTCCTTCACCTGGTTCATCTCCTGTGCGCCGAAGAAATAAGCAGTCGCCACACCCGAACCGACAGAAAGGCCGATCAGAAGGTTCACGATCAGGTTGATCAGCGCTCCGTTTGAACCGACTGCCGCCAGAGAATTGCTCCCCGCAAGCCTTCCCACCACAATGATATCCGCCGCATTAAACAGCAGCTGCAGAATACCGGCCAACATGACCGGCAGCGTAAAAATCAGGAGCTTCCCTGACAGGGGCCCCTGAGTCATATCCATCGTCCTTTGATGGAGCGTATTCTTATTGTTGTTTCCCACGCGTTTTATCCTCCCGCATATCTTTCTTCACAGCCCGCCCAAACTCTTTCCCGTTTTCCTTTCCGGCATATCAGCTGCTTCAAACTTTTTCGCCGCTCCTCCGGCGATAATCCGGCTACAGTTTATCACATTTTTTTCTTCTGTCAATACAAAAGATGCCCCATCGCTGTGACTGTGACCGATCAGAAGACAGCCTGCCGGCTCCTGATCGCCTGCGCATAAAAAGGCAGCAAAAAGTCCGGCCACCCATGAAAGGCAACCGGACTTTCTCTTTTGTCATTCCGTGTATCTTATCTTTAGGAGCTGTAACTGTACAGTACCTCGCAGCAAGTGCAAGTACTGTACTTAATAATTACCAGAAGCTTAGTAACTCACAGCTTTTTCGAATCAGTCAATCCGCTGCAAAGGCCTCACGCATTGCGTTCTGCAATCGCTGCCTGTGCCGCCGCCAGTCTCGCGATCGGTACGCGGAACGGTGAGCAGGACACATAGTCAAGACCGATCTTGTGGCAATACTCTACGGAAGACGGATCGCCGCCATGCTCGCCGCAGATGCCGAAGTGCAGATCCGGGTTCACCGGACGACCAAGCTCAATCGCCATCTCCATCAGCTTGCCGACGCCGTTCTGGTCGAGCTTCGCAAACGGGTCGTTCTCGAAGATCTTTGCGTCATAGTAGGAGGTCAGGAACTTGCTTGCGTCGTCGCGGGAGAAGCCGTAGCACATCTGCGTCAGATCGTTCGTGCCGAAGCAGAAGAAGTCCGCTTCCTTCGCGATATCGGATGCCGTCAGTGCCGCACGCGGAATCTCGATCATCGTGCCGACTTCATACTTCAGATCTGAGCCAGCCGCTTTGATCTCAGCGTCTGCTACCTCTACAACCGTTGTCTTGACATATTTCAGCTCCTTGGCGTCGCCAACGAGCGGAATCATGATCTCCGGTACAACTGTCCAGTCCGGATGTCTCTTCTGCACATTAATCGCTGCACGGATGACCGCCATCGTCTGCATGCGGGCAATCTCCGGGAACGTGATGTCCAGACGGCAGCCGCGGTGACCCATCATCGGGTTGAACTCTTTGAGTGCGTCAATCTGCTTGCGGATATGCTCCATGCTCTTATGCTGCGCGTCTGCGAGCTTGCGGATGTCCTCTTCCTCGGTCGGTACGAACTCATGAAGCGGCGGATCCAGGAAACGGATGGTGACCGGATTGCCTTCCATCGCCTCATACAGAGCCTCGAAGTCTGCCTGCTGATACGGAAGGATCTTTGCCAGAGCAGCTTCACGCTCTTCGGTCGTCTCCGCGCAGATCATCTCACGGAACGCGTCGATACGCTCCCCGCCGAAGAACATATGCTCAGTACGGCAAAGGCCGATGCCCTCTGCGCCCAGTTCACGTGCCTTGCGCGCGTCTCTCGGCGTGTCGGCGTTCGTTCTTACTTTCAGCTTGCGGTACTGGTCCGCCCATGTCATGATGCGTCCAAACTCACCTGCGATCGTAGCATCCACGGTCGGGATCAGACCCTCATAAACATTACCGGTCGAACCATCGATGGAAATCTCATCGCCCTCATGGAACTCCTTGCTGCCGATCGTGAATTTCTTGTGCAGCTCGTCCATCACGATATCGCCGCAGCCGGACACACAGCAGGTCCCCATGCCGCGGGCAACTACTGCCGCATGGCTGGTCATACCGCCGCGAACGGTCAGAATGCCCTGTGCGCTCTTCATGCCCTCGATATCCTCCGGGGATGTCTCCAGACGCACCAGAACGACCTGCTCGCCTCTCGCCGCCCAGGCTTTTGCATCCTCAGCTGAGAACACGATCTTGCCGCACGCAGCTCCCGGGGAAGCTCCGAGGCCTCTGGTCATCGGCACTGCCTTGTGAAGGATGTAGGAGTCAAACTGCGGATGAAGCAGCGTATCCAGGTTTCTCGGATCGATCATCGCCACTGCTTCCTCCTCGGTGCGCTTACCCTCATCCACGAGGTCGCACGCAATCTTGAGAGCCGCCTGTGCCGTTCTCTTACCGTTACGTGTCTGAAGCATGTAGAGCTTGTTGTTCTCTACGGTAAACTCCATATCCTGCATGTCTCTGTAATGGTCTTCCAGAATCGTGCAGACTTCTTTGAACTGCCTGAATGCCTCCGGGAACTTCTGCTCCATCTCGGAGATATGCATCGGCGTACGTACGCCTGCCACTACGTCCTCGCCCTGTGCATTGGTCAGGAACTCGCCAAACAGACCTTTCGCGCCGGTCGCCGGGTCACGCGTAAACGCAACGCCCGTGCCGCAGTCATCGCCCATGTTGCCGAACGCCATCATCTGTACGTTCACAGCGGTACCCCAGGAATACGGGATATCATTGTCGCGGCGGTATACATTCGCACGCGGGTTATCCCAGGAACGGAATACAGCCTTGATCGCCTCGACCAGCTGTACCTTCGGGTCAGTCGGGAAATCACTGCCGATCTTCTCTTTATACTCTGCCTTGAACTGGTTCGCCAGCTCTTTTAAGTCGTCCGCATCGAGCTCCACATCGTGCACAACGCCCTTTTTCGCTTTCATCTTGTCGATCAGTTCTTCGAAATACTTCTTGCCGACTTCCATAACAACATCGGAGAACATCTGGATGAAACGGCGATAGCAGTCCCACGCCCAGCGCGGATTGCCTGATTTTGCAGCAAGCACTTCCACAACCTGCTCATTCAGTCCGAGATTCAGGATCGTGTCCATCATACCCGGCATGGAAGCTCTCGCACCGGAACGGACGGAGACAAGCAGCGGATTCTCAATATCGCCGAACTTCTTGCCGGTGATCTCTTCCATCTTGCCGATCGCCTCTACGATCTGTCCCATGATCTCATCATTGATCTGACGGCCGTCCTCGTAATACTGGGTGCAGGCTTCCGTCGTAATTGTGAAGCCCTGCGGCACCGGCAGGCCCAGATTGGTCATCTCAGCAAGGTTTGCGCCCTTGCCGCCGAGCAGGTTCCGCATATTGGCGTTGCCCTCGGTAAACATATAGACCCATTTGTTCATTTTGCCTTTCCTCCTGAAATATCTTTTCTTATAAGCGCCGAAAATCACGGAGAACCATTTTCTGCGGCAAAAATTTCTCTGCCCGGTCTCCGTGGTCAGCGTTACTATCAATCATTGTAACATATTTCCAACGTCAGTCAAGAAATTCCTTGCCCAAATTGTATATTTTTTGTGCAAAATCTTTGAAAATCCTGTGTTAATCTGTTATAAAATTGTCAGAATCGTGAATTCTTTCGAAATTTCTTTTGTGCACTCATTTTTACTCGCAGCGCAACTGCCCATCAGGCCCTGTGATTTTCTTAAAAGAGACAGGCCCGTGCAGCGTGTGCACAGGCCTGTCTGGAACTGTCACCTTTTGTAACTGCCTGATACCTTCACAGTTACCCTTTTTATTATTTTCTGTAAGCGCTGCGGTTCAGCACAAGGTGCTTCGGCACGCCGTTCACCATCAGCGGGGTCAGCTCACCCAGGATCAGCGGACGCGCATACTCTACGTAGCCTTCGCCGATGTCGGTGCCGTCATTGATGATCCACTCAGCCGGAACCGGTCTCTCCACGTTCGCGATCGCGTGGATATCATAGATGCTGTAACCAACCTGATACGGGCTGCGCTCCTTGACATCGATCGTGATCATCATGCCGGTCTGTCCCTCGTCAGCAGCCTTGCATGCAAGATAACCAACGTTGAACGCTTCGTTGATATCGTTCAGGGAAGCGATGTGCGTACCTGCTCTCTGCAGAGTGGAAAGCTCGATTGCGCGGGTCTTCAGGCCTGTCTCAGCCGCGATCTTATTCGCCAGAACAACCGCGCAGCCGGAGAGCTGCTTGTGTCCGAACGCATCCACATAGTCAGAACCAGCGCCAAGCTCACATACGAAGCGTCCGTCCGCGATCTTGATACCCTCGGATACCGCGATCACCACCGAACTCTTCTTTTCGGAGAGGTCTTTTACTCTGGCTACAAAATCATCCATGTCAAACGTAGACTCCGGAAGGTAGATCATATCCGGGCCTTCGCAGTCCTCATCTCTGGAGAGCGCTGCAGCAGCGGTCAGCCAGCCTGCGTTGCGGCCCATGATCTCCACGATACATACGGTCGGCTTCTCGATACCGAAGCTTGCGTTGTCGCGGATGACTTCCTTCAGAGAAGTCGCGATGTACTTCGCAGCGGAACCATAGCCCGGGCAGTGGTCCGTGATCGGAAGGTCATTGTCGATGGTCTTCGGAACGCCCATGAATCTCTGGGGCTTGCCCTTGAGCGCCGCATAATCGGAAAGCATCTTGATCGTATCCATTGAATCGTTGCCGCCGATGTAGAACAGGCACTCGATGTTGTACTTCTCAAGAATCTCAAAAATCTTGTCATATACCGCCTCGTTGCCCTCGATCTTCGGCAGCTTGTAGCGGCAGGAGCCAAGGAACGCCGACGGAGTTCTCTTCAGAAGCTCGATGTCCTTATCCTCTTTGATGTAATCACGCATATCCACAAGGTCTTCATTCAAAAAGCCCTGGATGCCGTGATGCATACCGTAAATCTTCTCAACGCCCAGCTCTCTCGCCTTGCTTACCACACCGGCCAGAGATGAGTTGATGACCGCTGTCGGTCCGCCGGACTGGCCTACTACAATATTTCCTTTCATTGTAACTTCCTCCTGTGATTCTTTCTGTGTTCCGCGACTGAGACGGATTTTCAAAATTACAGTGCCGGCATCGTTCTTTATTCGTAACTGTTCAGTACCTTCACAGTTACCTTTATTCTTCCGCCAGCGTATTCACTGCCATTTTTACTCCTGCAGCCGCGCTTTTTATTCACGAAAACCCGGGAATTCATATCCTGTCCCCGATTTTCCCGCAAAGAAGTATAGCAGACTTTTTTCATTGCCGCAAGGGTGAATACAAAGATTTCAGCGGTTTCCGGCCTTCCACTCTTTGATTTTCTCCAGCCTGTCTTTATAAGCAGCCTCCTGCCCCTGTCCCGCCGGGCGGTAATACTCGCGGCCAAGCAGGGAATCCGGCAGGCACTGCATATTCGTCAGCTTTTCCTCGGTATCGTGCGCGTACTGATAGCCCTCGCCGTATTTTTCATCCCGCATCAGCTGTGTAACGCCGTTGCGGATGACAAGCGGCACCGGCTCGGCAAGCTGTGTCAGCGCATCTTCTCTCGCCTCGCCATAGGCCACATAAAGGGCATTCGACTTGGGTGCGAGCGACAGGTAGACTACCGCCTGTGTCAGATGTACGTTGCACTCCGGCATCCCCAGATAATGGCAGGCCTGATAAGCCGCGATTGCCTGGGGAAGCGCCTGCGGATCAGCCAGACCCACATCTTCGCTCGCAAAACGCACGATCCGGCGCGCCACATACAGCGGGTCCTCTCCCGCCTCCAGCATCCGCGCCAGCCAGTAGACGGCCGCATCCGGGTCGGAGTTGCGCATGGATTTGTGCAGGGCGGAGATCAGATTATAATGCTCTTCGCCTTTTTTGTCATAAAGCAGAGATTTCTTTGAGATGCACTGCTCCAGCGTCTCGCGGGAGACACGCACAACGCCGCCCTGTTCCCCATCTATCTCGCCGTTTAAGATTACCATTTCCAGCGTAGAGAGGGCCGCACGTGCGTCGCCGTTCGCAAAATTCGCGATCAGCTCCGGCATATCCGGCTCCATCTCTATCTTCTGGCTGCCAAATCCGCGCGGATCGCGCAGCGCCCGCTGCAGGATCTCGACCAGCTCCTCCGTGCCGAGCGCATGGAGCACAAACACCTTGCAGCGCGACAAAAGCGCCCCGTTGATCTCGAACGACGGGTTCTCCGTGGTCGCCCCGATGAGGATGATGCTGCCCTTTTCCACAAACGGCAGAAACGCGTCCTGCTGCGCCTTGTTGAAGCGGTGAATCTCGTCCACGAACACGATCGTTCGCTCTCCGTAACGGCGGTTCTCCTCCGCCTGCTGCATCACCTGCCGGATCTCCTTTATTCCGCTCGTGACGGCGGAAAAATCGATAAAGGATGCTTTCGTGTGGCTGGCAATGATACGCGCCAGCGAGGTCTTGCCGCTTCCGGGCGGCGACCAGAAGATCATGGAAGAAATCTGGTCGCTCTCGATCATTTTCCGCAGTACCTTCCCCGGCCCCAGCAGGTGCTTCTGTCCCACAAATTCCTCCAGCGTCCGCGGCCGCAGCCGCTCCGCCAGAGGCTGCATTTCTGTATAAAGAAAATCTCCAAAATTCATCTGATCCATGCCATCACCTGCTTTCTTCCGCCAGATCCCGCACAACCTCACCTGCGATAATCAGTCCCGCAACAGCCGGTACAAACGCGTTGCTTCCCGGCACCTGACGGCGCTGCCTTTCACTTTGCCCGGACTCTGTATTGCCTTCGGGCTCCATCGCCGGTTCTTTTGAATAGACGACCTTCAGTTTTCTGATACCGCGTTTTTTCAGTTCGCGGCGCATTACGCGGGCGAGCGGACAGATGCTCGTCTCGTAAATATCTGCAACTTCCAGCGCCGTGGCGTCCATTTTATTCCCGGCGCCCATGCAGCTGATGATCGGCGTTCCGGCCGCCTGAGCCTGCTCCACGAGGGCAATCTTGCCGGTCACGGTATCAATCGCATCCACGACATAATCATACTGTGTAAAATCAAACTGTTCCGCCGTCTGCGGCATGTAAAAAGTCCTGTATGTGTTGACCTTTGCTTCCGGATTAATCTGTCCGATGCGTTCCTTTGCCACATCCACCTTATACTTTCCGATCGTATTGTGGAGCGCATAAATCTGCCGGTTCAGATTTGTCAGGCAAACTGTATCATTATCAATCAGGTCCAGCGTCCCAATCCCGCTGCGCGCAAGCGCTTCCACGGTATAGCCGCCCACGCCGCCGATGCCGAACACCGCCACCCTCGCTCGGAAAAGCTTCTCCATGGAATCCTTTCCCAGCAGAAGCTCTGTTCTTGAAAACTGATCTGGCATAGCACTTCTCCTCTGCTTATGTATTTATTCTGAGCAGCAAGCTGTTCTCGACTGTTTTTATTCTACAAAAAAACATTGCAAAGTCAATCCCTTTGCAATGTTTTCGTTGTTTATCTGCGTTTCCAGAATCTTTCCCTATATCCACAAATACAAAAAGAATCTTGATATTTGTTCCTGTAAAACCGGAAAAATATATATTATATTTGCAAAAAACAACTGGAGTTTTATTGATGACTATGATAGTATAAGAGACAGGGCAACCGTGTTGCAAGGTGGTAAGTCTCCCAAACTGAAAAGATGGGAGGTGGTGCTGATGGATACATATGAGGTTCTAAGCCTGCTGTTTCTTGGTGGGTCATTCCTGATAGCGCTGCTTGCCTATATTGATAGGGTAAACAAGCGAAAATAAATAAGCCTACCTTGTATCTTGGCCGGATCAGGTAGGCTTATCATGCAATAACAACGAGGCTAACCACTTTGTGGGCGGTTGTTCCTGTAAAGAGAATATATCATATCTTACCGCAAAACACAATGCTTTTTTGCCTGTAAAAAACTTACAATACTGCCCCAAGCAACTGCTTCGTATATTCGTTCTGCGGATGACGCAGGAGTTCCCCGGTCTCCTGATATTCTACACAAACTCCATCCTTCATCACCAGAACATGGCTGCAGACAGTGCTCACAAGGGCAAGATCATGGGAAACAAACACGACCGCCATTCCTCTCTCTTTGACAAGCCGAACCAAAAGTTCGATGATGCGTGCCTGCACAGAAACGTCCAGTGCGCTGGTAATCTCATCGCAAAGCAGCACCTTCGGACGAACGGCAATTGCCCGGGAAATCGCGGCTCTCTGACACTGGCCTCCGCTTAATTCGGAAGGGTAACGGTCTTTTAATTCTGCGGACAATCCGGTCTGTTTCAGGAGTTCATTTATGTCCGATTCCCTGCCCCAGACATTTCTCCGGCAAAGATTTTTCTGATTTTCCAGAATTGATTTCCCAATACGAATTCGCGGATCAAAAGAAGCTGACGGCTCCTGAAAAATCATCTGCATCCTGCGGTAATCTTCTTTTGTACGCTTTGCGGCAAGAGGTTCCCCGCCAAACAGAATCTCTCCTCCATCCGGTTTTTCCAGACCGACGATCTGCCGAAGCAACGTACTTTTCCCGCTTCCGCTCTCACCGACGATTCCCAGAAATTCTCCTTCACGAACCGCAAAGCTGATATCCCGGACTGCGTGAATGTTCCGGCGTCCCTGATGATAGATTTTTTCGAGATGCCGTACATCAAGAATGGGGGATGTATGTAAACCCTCATTCTTTTCTTTATTCTCAAAACCCCGTTCCTCTGATTTGCTGCCTGAAAACCTGCTGTGAAATTTCGTTGCATTCTGTACGGCGGCCTGCAAATCCAGGGAATCGGCTGACGAATACAGCCCCATATTCCGCGCAGTCTTTCTATTCTCCGGAATCTGCGGCGACACAGTCCGCATATTCTCCGGAATCTGCGGCACCGCCGCCAGCAATTCTTTTGTGTAAACATCTTCCGGCGAGTGCAGGACTCCCTCAGCGCTTCGGCATTCCACAAAGCGGCCTTCACGCATCACAGCAATCCGGTCCGCCATTTTCGCGGCCACTCCCAGATTGTGCGTGACAAGCAGAATCGCGGTTCCATAGAGTTCTCTGGCACGCAGCAGTTCATCAAACACCTGCTCCTGCAGCGTGACATCCAGCGCACTGGTCGGCTCGTCTGCCAGGATCAGGCGCGGGCGAAGCAGCATGGTAAGCGCGATCGCAATCCGCTGGTTCATCCCGCCGCTCATCTCATAAGGGCAGCTGTCCAGTATCCGCTCGCCATCCGCCAGTCCCAGTGAATCAAGCATACGCAGAACCTCCTGCCAGGTCTCCTTTCCCCGGAACATGCCGTTACTTTTCAGAGTCTCCTGAAACTGTTTGCGGTATGTGCGGATGGGATTGAACGAGGCCCCCGGATTCTGAAAAATCATGCCGGTTCTTCCTGTATTTCCATTTCCGGCTTCTTTTCCGCTTTTATTCCTGTTGTTCCTTTTATTTCTGGTGTTCCCTGCCCGGCGCTGCCCATTGCCGCCTCGTCTGGCAGCATTCCCGATATTTTCGTCATCCGCGACCCGCTTAGCGATATCTCCCTCATCTGTTACCCGTTTACTGATAATTTCCTCATCTGTAAGCATCTCAGAGAATAATTTCCCGCCGCAAATCCTCACACCGAACTCCTCCGGATTCATGATTGCTTTCAGCAGCGTACTTTTTCCGCTTCCGCTTTCACCTACGATGCAGAGAATTTCTCTGGGCGCGATCGAGAAAGAGACGTCCGAGACGACCGGTGCCGCGCTGCCATAGCCAAGACTTAAATGTTCTGCCGTGATCAGATATTTCCGGACTTCATCGTTCTCATTTGCTGTCCCGTCCACCTTTTGTATCGTCACCTTCGTCTCACCGCCTTTCTGTCACCACATCTGCCTGCCGCATCTTTGCCGCCCAAATATCCCGCTTGAAGTGCGGGACGCCGCGGCCCGTCAATGGTACTTTACCTGTAACTGTTCAGTCTCTTCACAGTTATTACTTAGCCTTCACATCCATAAGTTCCTGCACAGAATCACCCAGATAATTAAATATCATCACCGTCAGCACCATGGCTGCGCCGGGCGCAAGCACCGCCCACGGGGCCAGCTGCATATATCCGCGCGCTTCATTGATCATGCTGCCCCACTCTGCGTTCGGCAGCTGTACGCCAAGCCCCAGAAATGACAGTCCGGCGAAACCCATCATAGTGACGCCGATCTGGGTCGTCGCGTTCACAAGCAGAGGCGGCAGGATATTTGGCAGAAGATGCCGGAAAAGAATTTTCGCATCGCTGCATCCGCCCAGCCTGGCCGCCAGGATATACGGTTCTTTTTTCATGGCAAGCACCTGGCTGCGTGCCAGCCGGGCGTAGAGCGTCCATCCGGTAATGCCGAGCGCCGCCATGGCGTTTCCCATGCCGCCGCCAAGGATACCGGCAACAGCGATTGCGAGCACCATCTGTGGAAAAGCCAGCATCGTATCCGCCAGCCGCATCACGATGGTATCCAATATTCCGCCGTAAAATCCGCATAGCATCCCCAGCACCGTTCCGATCAGAAATGTAATCGCCACCAGAAGCAGCGCGGAAAAGACCGACGTCCGCGCCCCCATCAGCACTCTGGAACACACACAGCGCCCCAGGCTGTCCGTGCCAAACGGAAACTGCCGGCATGGAGCGGCTTTCATATACAGCGCGTTCGTCGCGTTCGGGTCGTTCGGGCACAGCCACGGAGCCAGAATGCTGACCATAATCAGGAGAAACGCCAGCACGGCAAAGAAAATCGTCCGCTTTTTTGCTTTCTTTTTCGATGTCACGCGCCGTGCCTCCTCTCCTGGCCGTTTCCTGCATTTACTGCATCCCCCGCCATTATCTGAGCATTCTTTTCCAAAATACTGTGCGTTACCCGTATACCTGGCACCCTTCCTTTTAGCTTTCCACGTCCCGCATCCGCGGATCAAACACCCGGTAGCAGATATCGATCACCAGATTGATGCCGACATACAGCACCGCCATCAGGATCACGAAGCCCTGTATCACCGGGTAGTCGCGAGCCGTGATGGAATCCATGACCAGCTTTCCCAGTCCCGGCCACATGAAAATCGTCTCAATGACTACGCTTCCGCCCATCAGCGTCCCCACCGACAACCCGACGATGGTAAGAATCGGCATCATGGAATTATGCAGGACATTACAGAACAGGATCAGATGCTCCTTCACGCCGCGCACCCGCGCGCCGATCACGTATTCCTGAGACAGCTGTTCGAAAAATTCCGCACGGAACTGCCGGATGAAGCGGCTGATCAGCGGAATCGCCAGGGCAAGCGTCGGCAGAAACAGTCCCTGAACAGTTCCTTTTGCGATGACCGGAAACCATTTCAGACGGATACAGAAGAAATAAATCAGGAGCACCGACAGGAGGAAGCTCGGCACAGAATTTCCGGTAAAACTCAGGAAGCGGATCAGATAATCAGAAAAGCGGTTCTTTCGCACCGCAGTATAGAGCGCCAGCGGAACCGAAACAAAAAGAGCAAGGAAAAGACTCGCAAGGGAAAGGAGGAGTGTATTCCCCATCCCGTCTGTAAGCTTTTCTGCTACCGGCCGCTCGTCCTTGTAGGAAGTCCCGAGGTCGCCGTGCAGCGCGTTCAGCAGCCAGTCGGCGTATTGAACAGGAAAGGGGCGGTTAAGCCCCATTTCTTCCCGTACCTGCTCCACGATCTCATCGCTGACCGCGACACCCTGCGCCTTCAGCTTTTTCTCCGCCGGGTCGCCCGGCGAGAGATACAGCAGAAGAAATGTCAGGAATGTCAGCCCCAGCAGGACCGGTATCATTTGTAATAAACGTTTTCCGATGTATTTTGCCATCGTTCTTGCCGTTACCCTTTCGTCTTACCTCGAACTATCAAGTCTCTGGTTTTTTTGATTTGCTATGCCCTGTCAGATACCTGGCTTTCTTTCGGATGCCGCCGGATCATCTGCATGTTCTTTTATTTCCTGTCATCTGACGTTATATCTGATCCCGACTTGCTTCCTCGTAACTGTTCAGTTCCTTCACGGTTATACTTCTTCCTTATGCCTCCCGGCTGCCTGCCGTACAATATATGCCGTAAAACCACATGCATATTTTGTCAGTTCCCTATTGCTCCGCCGCAATATCCGTCCCCGCGTCAACCGCGTAAAAATCAAACGGGCTCGTCTCCGCGAATCCGCTCACACCGCTTCGCATCACGGTCGTCTTGTTGAACAGCCCGACATATCCGAATGCGTTGTCGTCAATGGCAATCTGAACGATCTCATTTGCCAGCTCCGCGCGGCGATCCGTGTCCGTCTCATACTGAAGCTCGTTGATCAGGCTCTCACATTCCTCGCTTGCAAAGCCGCCGCAGTTTAAGGCCGCGCCGTCGCGCAGGGTGGAATCAATAAAATAATATGGATCGCCTGCTTTGTCCGAGATCATGCAGTACAGCGCGATGTCAAAGTCGCCGGTAGAGATATAGGTCGCGTCCGGGTCTTCTTCCACGTAAAGCTCCACATTCACGCCGATGTTTTTCAGCTGCTCCTGCATCAGAAGCGCCAGCGTATCCAGACTGCGGGAGGCGTAATAATACAGGCTCAGAGTCAGCGTCTCGCCGTCTTTTTCATAGAACCCGTCTCCGTTTAACGTATAACCGTCTGCTTCCAGGAGTGCTTTTGCCGCATCCGTATCTACAGCCGGTACCGTCACCTGCCCGTACGTGGTCGAGGAGGAAAATGGTCCGTCTGTCGCACTGACCGTGCCGCCCAGATAAGAAGCGATCATCTCCGCGTCTACTGTCAGGTTGATGGCTTCCCGCACATTGTCGTCCAGTGTATTTTCATTTAAAATATAAAACTGCAGACGTGTCGCCGGAATCACTGTCAGCTGATACGTATCCGGATCCATCGAATAAATCTCCACAGCTGCCGCGGTCACGCTTGTATAGCAGTCCACCTCACCGGACTGCATCGCCGCCAGCTTCGTATCGTCGTCCTGCATATAGTAGAACACCGCGCCGTCCAGCTGCACCTCGCCGCCCCAGTAATTCTCATTTTTCGCCACGGTCACCGTACCCTCCGGCTCAAAGGTATCGACCACGAACGGACCTGTGGCGATCGGCGCATTGTCAAAATCCTCTGTATTGTCCAGATCCAGAATTCCCAGCTCCGGACTCGCGAGATCGTTCTGCATGGTCGGGTAGACCGATGGTGTGGTGATGGTCAATGTCTGCTCATCCACCGCTTCCATCTCATACTCCGCAAGATAAGCAAAACGGGCATTCACCTCAGCTACGCGCTGCAGATTGCGCACTACCATCTCTGCAGTCACCGGCTCTCCATTGGAAAATGCCGCTCCATCCGCCAACGTGATCGTCCAGGTCAGACCGTCGTCACTTACCGAGACCTCCGAAGCCAGCCATGGCTCCACCGACGAGTCGTCACCCATCTTAAAAAGCGTTTCCGTCACTCCATAGAGGGACGTCATCCATCCGTAATATTCCTTGTGCGCATCCAGACTCGCGTAGGAAAAGTCCTCCGCCACATACAGAATTTTTTCCTCTGAAGCTTCCGCAGCCACTGCCGCTGCATTCGTCAGTCCCAAAACCAGACTGCATGTCATAAGTGCCGTAAAAATTGCCGACCATATCTTTTTCATGAAAACCGTCCTCCCATTGTACGATATTTTGTAACTGTTCATTATTTTCACAGTTATCATTTCGAACTGTCAGGGAAAATTATAATTCGCTCCAAATGTTGAAACAAGCCCCACGGGGGGATGCGGAGCTATTCGAATTTTTTATGGATGTCCATTCATTTTTTGCATGGTCTGTGCACAGGCAATTGTTTTTGAAAGTAAAAATAACACATTATAAAAGAAAGCGCAGCCAGCCCCCAGGTGAGCGGATAGACGGATGCTATCCCCTGTATCGTACGCACATATCGAAGCAGCAGTCCAAGCAAAACCACTCGCAGTATACACAACGTTCCCATGACGACCGCCATCGACTGCAGTGTTTTTCCCATTCCCCGGATGAGACCGCCGGTGACTTCCTGTATGGCATACAAAAAATACAATGGAAAAGAAATGGTGATGATCTTCAGCCCTTCAGCGACCACATCCTCATCCGAGCAGAAAAGTCCAAGGATCTGCCGGCCGGAAAGAAGAAAAACGAAAGCAAGCGCTGCCGTTACTGCCGCCGCCAGAAAGTTGCAGAAAAACGCGCTTTTCCGGATGCGTTCATACTTGCCTGCCCCCATATTCTGTCCGGTAAAAGTGACCATCGCCTGTCCAAACGCCACGATTGGCAGATAGAGCAGATTCTCCACTCTAAAATAAACCGTGAAAGCAGCAATCGCGTTCTCGCCAAAACCATTGATCGCACGCTGCACAAAAATATTGGATAGCGTGAGTACCATAGACTGGATGCCGAGAGGAAAGCCGGTCTTTAAAATGTTCCGCAAAAGTCCGGTCTCAATCCTCCAGCGTTCTTCCATCAGTTTTTCACGGATAAACAGGTATCCGGTCAGCACTACAGCCGTAAACGTCTGGGAGATGGCCGTTGCGAACGCCGCGCCTGCCACTCCCCACCGCAGCAGAACAATAAACGCCGCGTCCATGCAGACATTCAGAACGCCTCCCGCCGCCAGCACAAGAAACGGGCTTCGCGAATCCCCCATAGCCCTTAACAGTTCTGCCGACATATTATAAAGAATCATGGGAACGATCGCAAAGATATAGATCCTGATATAAACAAGCGCCTCTGTGAGAATGCTATCCGGGGTATTCAGTGCACGCAGCATCCACCCTGACATCAGTTCACTTAAGGCCGCCAGCACACAGCCGCCGATCAGAGCAAACAACAGAGAATTACAGATACAGCGCTTCACACGCTCTTTCTCCCCTGCACCCCAGAAGTGCGAAGCTACGACACCGGCTCCAACAGAAATACCCGTAAATAACCCGATCATACAGGTGACCACGATCCCGCTCGCTCCTACCGCCGCGGCAGAATTTTTTCCCATAAAATTTCCGATATAAAGCAGGTCAACTGTACTGTAAAGCTGCTGAAACAAACTTCCAAACAAAAGCGGCAGCGCGAATAAAAGAAATCCTTTCAGAATGTTTCCATCTGTCAGGTCATGTCCGTTCTTCATATCATTTCTGCTCTTCATTTATTCTTCCGACTTTTCATTTATCCTTCCGGCTCCTCATTTGCCGCATCGGCATCAGGTTCTGACACGATCGATCGGGAGGCGGCCTGCGTCAGCCGGAAAACTCCCTGCGCAGTCCTGCCCATCAAGTCTCTGCCTGATAAATTCCACGAACATCTCTGCCTTTTCCGAAAGGCTTTCCCCATGCCGTCGAACGAGACCAAAAGCTATCCGGTCTTCCCGCAGGCCTTCCATCGGGATCCCGGTAATATCAGAGGAGTGCCCAACGGAAAGATAATCCGCGCTGATGTTGCAAAGATCACCTGTCTGGAGAATTCTTGTCATGATATATTCACTGTTCGTCGTTACAACCGTCTCCGCTTTCTCAACGGTATTTCCATACAGATCAATAAGTTCCCGATAATTATCAGAAGAAAACTCATCCGGAAAACGCTGAATCAGGCGCATCCTGGAGATATTATTTCCAAAATTGGAGTCAGCCGCCTGATCGGAAAGTATCTCATCGCCGGATGCCCTGTTGAAATGACGGTCGTCTTCCCTTTTCTCTTTTCCCGAAAAAAGCATCAGACGGGTTTCTTTCAGCGGAAAGAATTCCAGATAATTCCGCTTCAGGTAATATTGAAACGCTGAGCTCTGGTTTCTCATTACGTAGACAAACCCCATGTCGTCTGTCCGCTTCTCCAAACGAGCTGCAATTTCGTGTATTCCTGCCGTGTAAATCTGATAGTGCAGTCCGTCCTCCCTGTGGTCCAGATAAAAATCCAGAAACGCATCCGCGAACCAGGAACTGGGATTTGCGCAAATACGCAGAGTCTCCGTTTGTCTTTCCTCAGCTGCTAACTGAATGTCCCTCAGATTATCCAGAATTGCCTTCGCATATGGATAGACAGCCTTTCCCTGCGGCGTCAGAACCGTTCCTCTGACACATCTTTCAAAAAGCTGTACACCGAGAGTGTCTTCCATCGACCGGATAGCCTTGCTTACACTTGGCTGCGACATATGAAGCCGGGCGGCTGCTCCACTGATAGAACCGCTCTGAACGCAGGCAGCAAAGCATTCAATTTGTCTGAAATCTGTCAGATTCCTGTAGCTCACTTCCTGGCGCCTCCGAATTTATTTGTAACGGTTCAATGCCTTCGCAGTTTCATTTTTCGTAACTGTTCAGTACTTTCGCAGTTTCATTTTTCATAACGGTTCAGTACCTTCACAGTTCCATTTTTCTCTTTACTTCACGCCCCGCAGCATAAACATCGGGCGGGAGGCAAAATTCACCTTTTCCTCCTCATCCCAGACCCGGTCCCCGATCTGCTCATCCGTATAGATCAGCCTGAATCCGGCGCGGCGCATCAGCTCAATATCCGTCTGCGGCCTCTTGCAGCGGCTCAGGATCAGATTGCGGGAAATGGCTTCCATCTTGTCGCTCTCCGAATACTCCTCGTAATCCTTGATCTGCGCGTCCTTTACCCGTTTCCGGTCCTCCTCAAAGGACTGTGCCTTTTCGTCGTCAAAAAGATAACTGTACCAGCCCGCGTCAAAATTCAGCAGAACACCGCCCTTTTTCAGCACACGGTGCCATTCCCGGTAGGCCTCCGCCGGATGTTCCAGATTCCAGGTCAGGTTTCTGGTGACGATCGCGTCAAAGCCCGCGTTGTCAAATTCAAGATTCTGCGCATCCATCTGTAAAAAGGTAATTTTTTCCGCCAGCGATCCTGCGTTCTTTTTCGCTTCCTCCAGCATATTTGGGGTATAATCCACGGCCGTCACCTGATACCCCCGTTTTGCCAGACCAATGGCAAAAAAGCCCGGGCCTGTGCCGATATCCAGAACCTTTTTCCCCGGAATTCCTTTTAAATACTGCTCCAGCACGTCCATCCACGCCCGCTCATTGTCATGCTCCATCTCAAAACGCACATTTTCCGAATAGCTCTCGGCGCGCTTATTCCAGTATGCCTCAATTTCCTGCAGCATGCTTATATTTTCATTTTCATTTTCATTGAGTAGTGTTGCTCCCATGCGATCTTTCTCCGTTTCAAACTTTGTCTATTTTTTATCAGGCAAAAGGAGTATAAACGGAATCTTCAGGCCGCGCAAGCCCCGTGGGGGGATAAAAATTGCCAAAAACAAATCTGGAAAATCGGGATAAGCAGCCATGAAAATTGCATTTCAGGTATGGTAAGAAGTCGGACTGTGTGCTATACTTACTGCATAATAAAATCCGTGAATATTCAAAGCGTCTGGAAAGGAAAGGTGCAGTCATATGGCGAAAGTTTTTAATGTAAATGGTGCCTGCAGACCTCAAAAGCATTATATGGTTGATCTGGGATCACGGTTGGAAGCGATTAAAAAGATGGTAGATGACGGGGACTACTTTACGATCAACCGTGCGCGGCAGTTTGGAAAGACGACTACACTGAATGCGCTTGCGGTATATTTGAAAAAAAATTATCAGGTGATCAGTCTGGATTTTCAAACCATGGCTGCTTTATCGTTTGAGAGTGAACAATCCTTTGTTGCTGCATTTTCGGAGGAGGTACTGGATGCGATTGATGAGTTTCCGGACGGAATCGAGGAAAAACTGACTGCGTTTGTAGAGGGTACAGCGCGGGTAAACTCTCTGCAAGCGCTGTTTAAGGTCATAAAGACGTGGTGCGGGAAGCTGGAAAGGGAGCCGGTACTGATCATAGACGAAGTGGACACTGCGACGAATAATCAGGTGTTTATTGATTTTCTTGCACAGCTGCGGGCCTACTATCTGAAACGGCCAAATACGGCCACATTCCAGTCAGTAATCCTGGCAGGCGTATATGATGTCAGAAATATTCAAAGAAAGATTCGCCCAGATGAAGATCACAAGACAAACAGTCCATGGAACATTGCAGCTAAATTCCGTGTGAATATGAGTTTTGCGACAGATGAGATCGGTCTTATGCTGAGGACATATGAGGAAGATTATCATACAGGCATGGACATTGATGGAATGTCGAAACTGCTCTATGATTATACTTCCGGGTATCCGGTATTGGTTTCGACCCTGTGTAAGTATATGGATGAAGAGATTGCCGGCACTGAGAGATTCCCGAATAAACGTGATGCCTGGACAAAAGAAGGGTTTCTGGAAGCGGTAAAGCTTTTGACAAATGAGCCAAATCCATTGTTCCTGTCTATGAAGGGAAAAGTGGAGGATTATCCGACGCTGCGTGCGGTTCTATATGATCTGCTTTTTGCCGGGAAGCCAATCCCTTATGTAGCACTGAATGACAGTATTGAGATTGCCTCGATGTTTGGTTTTGTCAGAAATGAGAACGGAAAGGCTGTTATTTTCAACCGTATCTTCGAAACTGTCCTGTACGACTGGTTTATGTCGGATGAGTATGGAACAAGTAAGCTTTATGATGCCGGGCTGATTGAAAAGAATCAGTTTGTCTCCGGTGGACATCTGAATGTAAGGCGGATTCTGGAGCGTTTCGTAGAAAGCTTTGACGACCTGTATGGAGATCGGGATGAAACCTTTCTGGAAGATGTCGGAAGAAGATATTTCATGCTGTTCTTAAAGCCAATCATCAATGGCACAGGCAACTGCTATGTGGAGGCTGAGACACGCAATCGGGAGCGAACAGACTTAATCATTGATTACCGTGGAGAGCAGTTTGTGATTGAACTGAAGCTGTGGAGGGGCAATGCATACAAAGAAAGAGGCGAAGAACAGCTTTTGGAGTATCTTGATCACTATCATTTACAAAAAGGATATATGCTCAGTTTTAACTTTAATCAAAAGAAAAAGATTGGAGTTAAAGAGGTTGTTCTTGGAGATAAGGTACTTGTAGAAGCAGTGGTTTAAGCAAAATATGCGGAAAACCGGCCCTGTCACACGATCGTGGGAGGGCCGGTTTTCGTTTTCGACAGGGAGGATAATCAAATCCCCCCTGTCTGATCGTTTACTGGAAATCAATAATCTCGGTCCACCTGCGGAGGAACGCTTCCTCCTCCGGAATGCCCTTGGTCATCTGCGCCGCCGCGGCGATTGGAAGCCATTTCTGCACGTACTGCTTCGCGGTATCGCTCTTTTTGCAGAAAAGATCCAGATACAGATCCGCTTTCTTCTGGTTCTTCAGTGCGAATTCCAGGTATGTAATCGCGGCGTCGCCGCTGGCATTGCCCTGTGTCGCGTGCGCCCAGTCCACGATGGCCATGGTGCCGTCCTCTTTCACGATGACGTTGCTTGGGTTGAAGTCGCCGTGGCAAAGCTTTGTGTGGTTCGGCATAGCGTTCAGGCGGGTGTTCAGCTCATAGCGCGTGGTCGCGTCGATCTTATCCTTCAGGCTGTCGATCTTGCGGGCAAATTTGTCCTTCTGCAACGTCAGCCGCGGCGCTTTTTTCGCGTGCATGGAAAGCTGCGCGTCCACGAACTGCCCCATGTAGGTCTCGATGTTCAGCGGGTCGTTTTCCATCTTCTGCTCCAGCGTCTCCCCTGCCACATACTGAATCGCCAGCGCCCACTCACCGTCGATCTGCGTCACCTCCAGCACCGGAGGAATATCCAGTCCGCTCTCCTCGACACGCGCGGTGCAGAGCGCTTCGTTAAATACGTTTGCTTTGCCATGCTCTACCGTGAACACCTTGACAATGCGGTCGCCGTCCTGATAGACCACCTTGTAGGGACGGGTCGCCAGTACTTTTTTATCCTTTAAATTCATGGTTTAGGCCTCCTTATAATCCTTTCCGTAATTTGTCCGTGATTTGCACAGCAAATCATGGACGCAGGCCGCGCGTCGCGCTTCTGCGCGATTTTTAATCGCGCGGCTCTCCGTAATACGCCTTCAGATAAATTTCCTTCAGCTCGCTCATCAGCGGGTAGCGCGGGTTCGCGCCGGTGCACTGGTCGTTGAAGGCCTGCTCGGTCATCTCGTCCAGCGTATCCAGGAAATACTGCTCATCCACACCGTAGTCGCGGATGGTCGGCTTGATTTCAATCGTGCGCTTCAGATCTTCCAGTTTATCGATCAACTTATCCAGCACCTCCTGATCGCTTTCGCCGGTCAGGCCGACCGAACGGCCGATCTCCGCATAGCGCGCAAGGGTGTGCGGATACTGATACTGCGGGAAGGTACCCATCTTGGCCGGAACCTCCGCGCTGTTGTAGCGCATCACATCGGTCAGCACCAGCGCATTGGCAATACCGTGCGGAATGTGGTGGAACGCGCCCAGCTTGTGCGCCAGAGAGTGATTCACACCAAGGAACGCGTTGGCAAACGCCATACCAGCCATGCAGGAAGCGTTGGCCATGTGATCTCTCGCCTCGATGTCATTGCCGTCCTTATAAGCTCTCGGCAGATATTCAAATACAAGCTTGATCGCGCGCAGCGCCAGGCTGTCTGTAAAGTCCGAAGCCATCACAGATACATACGCCTCGATGGCATGCGTCATCACGTCGATACCGGATGCGCAGGTCAGGCCCTTCGGTGCACTGATCATATTGTCGGTATCCACGATTGCCATATCCGGCATCAGCTCGTAGTCCGCCAGCGGCCATTTGATGCCGGTCTCTTTGTCCGTGATGATCGCGAACGGCGTCACCTCAGAGCCGGTACCGGAGGAGGTCGGGATGGCTACGAAATACGCTTTTTTACCCATCTTCGGGAAGGTGTAAATTCTCTTGCGGATGTCCATGAAGTCCATCGACATGTCTTCAAAATCCGCGTCCGGGTTCTCATAAAGCACCCACATGATCTTGCCCGCATCCATCGCAGAACCGCCGCCCAGCGCGATCACAACATCCGGCTCAAACGCAGTCATGGCCGCCGCTCCGGCTTTTGCGGAAGCAAGCGACGGATCCGGTTCCACATCAGAGAAGCAGGTGTGGACAATGCCCATCTCGTCGAGTTTCTGCTCGATCGGTCTGGTATTGCCGTTTTTATAAAGGAAGGAGTCTGTCACGATAAACGCGCGCCTCTTGCCCATCACCGTGCCCAGCTCATCTAAGGCCACCGGCATGCAGCCCCTCTTAAAGTAAACCTTTTCCGGAGTCCTCATCCACAGCATATTCTCTCTCCTTTCGGCAACGGTCTTAATGTTGATCAAATGCTTCACGCCCACGTTCTCGGAGACGGAATTGCCGCCCCAGGAGCCGCAGCCCAGCGTCAGAGAAGGAGTCAGCTTGAAATTGTAAATATCACCGATGCCGCCCTGCGAGGAAGGTGTATTGATCAGAATACGGCAGGTCTTCATCGCCGCTGCGTGCTTTGCCATCTTCTCCGTCTCGTTCGTATTAATATAGAGGGAGGAAGTGTGGCCGTAGCCGCCGTCCGCAATCAGATGCTCTGCCTTCTCGATTGCCTCGTCGAACGTCGCCGCTTTGTACATCGCCAGCACCGGAGAGAGCTTCTCGTGCGCGAACTCCTCGCTGATGTCCACAGATTCCACCTCGCCGATCAGCACCTTCGTCCAGGTCGGAACCTCCACGCCCGCCATCTTCGCGATGGTATATGCGCTCTGACCCACGATCTTCGCGTTCAGCGCGCCGTTGATAATGATCGTCTTGCGCACCTTATCCAGCTCATCGCCCTGCAGGAAATAGCAGCCGCGGTACTGGAACTCATCCTTTACCTGCTGATATACGCCCTCCAGCACCGTCACCGACTGCTCAGACGCGCAGATCATGCCGTTGTCAAATGTCTTGGAATGGATGATGGAGTTCACCGCCAGCCGTATGTCTGCCGTATCGTCAATGATCACAGGCGTATTGCCCGCACCCACGCCGAGTGCCGGCTTACCGGATGAATACGCCGACTTCACCATGCCCGGGCCGCCGGTCGCCAGAATGATATCCGCATCCCGCATGACCATCGTCGTCAGCTCCAGGCTCGGCACATCGATCCAGCCGATGATGCCCTCCGGGGCACCCGCCTTCACCGCGGCCTCCAGCACCACCTTCGCCGCCTCGATCGTACTCTTTTTCGCGCGTGGATGCGGGCTGATGATGATCGCGTTCCTCGTCTTCAGCGAGATCAGTGTCTTAAAAATCGCCGTCGACGTCGGGTTCGTCGTCGGGATGACCGCCGCGATCAGACCGATCGGCTCCGCGATCTTTTTGATGCCGTAGGTCTTATCCTCCTCGATCACACCGCAGGTCTTTGTATTTTTGTATGCATTGTAAATGTATTCCGACGCATAATGATTCTTGATGACCTTGTCCTCGACCACGCCCATGCCGGTCTCCTCCACCGCCATCTTCGCCAGCGGAATACGCGCCTTATCCGCGGCAGTAGCTGCGGCTTTGAAGATTTTGTCGACCTGCTCCTGCGTGTACGTCGCAAAAATCTTCTGCGCCTCCTTCATGGCAGCCATTTTCGCTTCCAGCGCTTCCGCCGTATCAATGATGTCCGGGATGTTGCTTTCTGTGTTCGCCATTTGGAATCCTCCTGTTGTTCAGATAATGTATAGTGACAAAAAAGATTGACTTTAAGCCGAAACCGTTCGGGATATTGACTGCGGTTCCATAAAAATTTGATTAAAAATGAAAACTCCGTGTAAAATATTGGTAAAAAATTAACGTTAAATATTTATCAATCTTGAAATCATTATATTGCACTTGCTTTCATTCGTCAAGCTTGAATATCTCATAAATAATTCCGGAAAATCGCCCGGTTTTGGGCATTATTGACTATAAAAAAAATCCTGCAAAGCTGAATATTTCCTGCCAGACGGGTCATACTAAGATTAGTCTCACAGAGATGTCTTCGGATCCCCCTCCGGAGGGAAAAAATGTGGAACTGTGAAGTAACTATGAAAACCTGTACAAAAGATAAAAATTAATACTTATCCTCCCCTTTGACCCGCAGACCAGCCCAAAAACGGCTGATCTGCGGGCTTTTTCAAGTTACGATGCTGATTTTCGGGTGTTGCCAGCTGTTGACAGATTTCCCCTGCGAGCCTTCACAGCATCCTGAAAGTTAATCATGTTGCCATTCGTATTAGAATCTGATTCCGGCGGTTCACCGCCAAATGCGTCAGGCTGGGGCAGCGGATTATTATCAGGATCAATGTTTCCATATGCTGCACTAAACGCGTTATTTTGCGCCGCCATAAACGAAGACAGCAGAAATATCTAAGAAGACCTATGCTTCCTTTTCTGTCCGAAATTTTCCCAATAAAACAGATGCTGGCTCATCGTTTGGGTCTTGCGGCACGAGTTTTCCCTGAACTGCCATCTGTAAGATTGAATTTTTTAACTGTTGTGCGGTCATATTGTCATCCTTTTTGCATTTTATGATGGGTAAGAATAATCGGTGTCCTTTGACAGAATATTACCCCAATCTCTTTCTTCTCGTAACACTCGCAGAATATGTACTTCCTTTTTATCTTCCTTTATAATATAAAAAATGATTGAAGGGCTGAATGATTTTTTATGTATAAAGTATCCGCGATATAGCATTTCCGTCTTTGGATAGGAATGGTGCAGATAAGCAATATCGGAAAACTGTTTCTGTATATCATCTTGAAAACGGTCAGCACGCAGCTGACCGAATTCGATTTCTATATATTCTGCTATATCAGTAATGTCATATATCGCTTCCCAGGTTACGAAAACATTATATTCTTTCACTTTTCCTGATCTTCCTCAATTCTTCAATCTTTATGAAAGCATCTTCTATTGACATTTCACGCCCTGCTTCCATATCGTCAATTCCTCTGTCCAATTCCTGAAATAAATGTTTACTGCCTGTTGATGCAGCTGGTTTCTTAATAGTAGTTGCGCTCATAAAATCATCTCCATTTCAAATGAACTATACGTGGATTGCACGTCCGTACTCGCAGAACAAGTATGGACAAAGGCCGCGCCATCGCGAAAAGATTCTTACTACGTAGTTCTCATTGTAACATATTTTTCAATCCCTGCCAACAGGGAGCTTCTGCTTTCATTCGTCCAAAAATGCATCCAGTAACTGCCTATTTTAAAGACCTGAGGCATTCTCAAAGCCTCCTTCCTGTGAAAACTGCAAAATTAAATGAGCAGTAGATTTGATGATTTCCTGAAATTTTTTTATTTCTTCATCACCAAAATGATATATATCCTCCCACCTGTATTGTGGCAGCCAACAAGTAGCATGACGAAAGCAATACTTCTCATCTGGTTTTTCAATATAAACTTTAACAGTTCCGTTTTCTTGCATATCAGAATGGACGATTTCTGTCCCATCATTTAACGTCATAAAAGGATACATCATACAACAATCCCTCATCTTCCATCAAACAGGCTTATTTCGCTGATTCCACCCGAGCTCTCGCCTGATTCCTGTATTTTCATGCTGCTCCATACAATATTATCCCTTCCTTATTGACATTGGCATAAAACGGATAGTTTCTCATCCATTCCAAAAAGTGTGTCTCACTTTTGGCTATCGGCTTAATATCCAGATCATTGTCCATATTAAAATCATAGGTTACACCGGAAAGCTGATGACGGTAGTTTTTTATTTCCATATCCGAGAGATTCAGCAATATCATAATGTCTATATCCGATTCCGCGGTGTAATCCCCTCTGGCGTACGAACCATACAGAATAACACGCCTAAGGTACTTCCCATATATCTCATATATTTCAGCTATATACTGTTGTAACAGTTCCTGTATATTCCGCATAATATCATCACCCGGCCTTTCTGAACATTCCGACGCTTCATGTATTCTCACATGCATCATAGCACACCCAGACCCAAAATACCACCTGATATTTTCTATCAGATTCCCGCTATTTTGCCAGAAACAGGTCATCCAGTTGGCGTCAAATTTGTATACTTACGAGTAGTATACTCTTGAGTATACAAATTTGCAGGAAAAGCTTTTCCCTCCATAATGCTCAATCCATGATTGCAATTTCAAAATTCCCGCGGCAGCCGCCGGAATGCCGACCGCATGGAAAAACCGGTATTATTCCCGCGCCGGAGAAAGCCTTGTGCCTCTCCCGCAGACCAAAATTGATATCATCCGCAGGCAGGAGCGTCTGGACTGGTCCAGGCAGATAGCGGAAGGCGCCGGTATTGAGCATCTTGATTCGGAAGCAATTGCTCTGGCCAGAGAAAAATATCTGGAGAAAACAAATCGTCCGCACATAGCGGAAGAACTGGCCGGAATGTCAGACGAACAGTTCCTCACCAAAATCAAACTGATGATAGACGGCAAAGTCACGAACGCAGCCATATATGCACATTCTGTACGGCCATCCCGAGCTGCCTCTGGAAACGGTCTTCCTGCTGGATCGGGTGCAGAAGGGTCTGGAAATCTCTAAAGAGGCTGCGGATTTTCTTCGTAAGCAGAAAATGATCGAAGGACGGTATCCGAAAATATATCCGTCGGCGGCCGTGTCCCAAATTACGGATGAAGAGGCTAAATATATCCGAAACAAAGCATTTGACGATCAGTACTATAAGGATTTGATCATTCAATACCTGCGAACCTATGGGAAAGCAAACAAGGCCAAAATTCGTGAATTGCTTTGGGATAAGCTGCCAGATATTCTTACCGATGCTCAGAAAAACCGCAAAATCAATTACCTTCTGACAACTATGCGGGAAAAGAATATTATAATAACTGATTCATCCAATCAGCAAAAATGTTCCTGGATACTAAAATAATACCTTGTTCCAAACAACATGGTTTCGAACAAGATTACTCAAATTTTCGAACAAGCTTTTGAACAAGTTCAAAGCTAAAATGATTGAAAACGCCTCATTTTTGCCTTATTTTCAACAGATTTCTTCATTTACAATTAAACAAGATTTCGAACAAGAACGCGGCCCATCGGCCGCGTTCCTGAACATTAAATCGTCTGCATTGCCATGTAATTCCTGGCTTCATCCAGAGTAAGCGAAAACTGTTTTATAATATCGTCCAAAATGGAATTATCGGCAATTCCAAACCGTCTGGCTGTGTTAATTGCAGATGAAATCGCTGCTTCTTTCGCTGCTTCTTCTTTAATCTTTTCAATCGCGTAGCACATATCTGTCACCTTATCCTCTCTTTGAACCTGGAAATCCGCATTCATTACCTCGTTAAGCAAAAGAACCGTATCTGTGTTCAACACCCGGAACCGTTCATCTGCAGAAAGCTGTTCGATCATTTCCGGCTTTCCCATATTCTTGATATAAATCAAAGCTTTTCCAAGATCAGAACTGAATTTTGTCACACTTTCGTTGTCCAGTTCATCCGGAATAATCAAATTCAGTTTCCAGTTATTTAATCCGTAATAATCAGATGCGTCCTGAACATCCAGCATCTCAAACAGACTTCTCGGCGCATCCCAGTCGCCCTCTCCCCAATACACCACAAGGGTATATACAGGTATCAATTTGTCCGTCGAATGAAAACCAGAAAGGAAATCATGATCCTTTCCGCGATTCTTTACTTTACGATGTGCTTTTGCCGCCTCCTGTATCTGAGCCACATACTCCATCATATCATACAGGGCATTCCTAACCGGCATGGCATTGTGCGGTTCTGTCTGGTTCTCTATTCCGCAAAGCATATAAACTTTGTTTCCTTCGGTCATAACGGAGTAAAACGCATCCCTGATTTTCTGAACGGGCTGTATCCTTATTCCTGTTTCTTCCTCTCCGTATGGAACAGCCACTTCTGTTGTATCCGCATCTTGAAGCTGTTCCGGTTTTATTACTTTTTGTCCGCCATGCAGAAAATAATTAAAAGCATCCGCGAATACCTCCTTGTCCCTGACAAATTTCTTTGTCAGAGTATCTGTATTAGCCATTTGGGGCCACCGCCTTTCCCGCGGCTTTTCACAAGGGTATTCTTCTCTTTTGTATTTCAGATTACCACAAAGCCACGTATTTTTCAACCTTAAATTTTCTGACAATTCTCTTCATATGTAAATCTAACTGCAAAAAGTATACTCCTATAAGCGTTTACTTTTTTGTCAAAACATGGGAGTTATTTTTGATTTTTTATCGACAGGAATCGACATGTGTTTATGGAAAAAGCAGAGAAAAATATCTAGAGAAAACAAATCGTCCGCACATAGCGGAAGAACTGGCCGGAATGTCAAACGAACAGTTCCTCACAAAAATCAAACTGATGATAGTTTCGAACAAGAACGCGGCTCATCGGCCGCGTTCCTGTTTATTTAGCGAAAGCTGACTTTCGTCTCCTGACCCACAATACTTTTCGGTAACAATGAATTCTTACAAAAAATCCAGGTATTTTACCAGCGAATAAAATGTTGTGAATAACATACTTCAACGTCTTCATTAAATTTTTTACTTCTAATATATCTTTTCAGTGTATTTTTATATATTTCATCATTAATGGGCAAATTTTTTGTCGCCGGAGAAATTGTTATCTTTTTTAAGGAGTTTTTCAATAAATTATCATCTGTAGTATCACTTTTAAAGGTTATATATGGATAAATAAAATCGCCTGAGCTTATATGTTTTATGCAATACTCTTCCTTTTTTGTTTTGTTTGAATTTATATTGTACTCAAAATAAACGATTCTGTATTCTTTTTCATGTTCATAAGTATCGCTTTTAATTAATGCTGATAAAACTAACATATAAAGAGACAAGTCATGCTTCCAGTAATAATAATTATTGAGTTTTGAAACATTATCGAACACCTTATCAAAAATTCCCTCTTCTGACATATTCTCATTAATTTGTCCATAATTTATCAAATAATTCAAAGTTGTTATGTAACTTTTAATATAATATTTAATAAAATCATCAAGTTTTTGAAATTTATATACTTTAGTTTCCCAATCATACGCTTTATTTTTTATGAAATCATAATGTTCATCAAAAATATTATCCGAGTCCTTATTTTTTAACATAAACTTCGAAAATTCAGGAACATTCATTTCTTCAACATTAACGTTACTATCAGCATAAATCACCGGAGCTTCTGCCAAAAATTCGTTTTTAGAGTTAAATGTTTTTTTCAATGAATTGACAAGATCGTCAGCAGAAAATTCTAATTCTATTCCGCCTTGACCATAATAATTCCACATGCTCATACCATCATCTTTTTTCGACAAAGACAAAACATACAGAGAAATATGCTCATGAATATATTTGATATAATGAATTAGGAAAGTATCGGATTCAGAGCCACGAAAAAGAGCAGCTTTG
>JAJQIL010000057.1 GCA_021199235.1 Lachnospiraceae bacterium
TTTCAGCGGCTCCATCCCGTAGGAAGCAAGCAGCTCATCCACTTCATCAATCTCACGGATGCCGCTGTTGAATGCGACGATCAACACGGAATCCCTCGGGATTCTGGCATAAAGTTCTGACATTCCGTACAGCTTCAGCGCACGCTGCGTTTCTTTCAAAGTAAAGCCCGCCGCGAAGCAGAACCGCAGGATATAGTCTCTCTGAATTGTGTTCTTTGCCTGCGCGATCAGGCGGTACCCGTACCGTTCCGGAATGTCCGCTTTTAAAAAGACATCCTGCTGCGTAATCCCTTTTTTCTTAAAGAGTTCCCGCATATAGGCGGCAAACGGTTTTTCCTCATCCGCAAGACTTTGCTCATGCATTTTCAGGTATGTATCTATGTTATCCGGATGCGTTTTCCCAAGAGCCGCATCCAGATCTGTGGTGGAATCTTTGTACATTTTTCGTTCTCCTCTGTTAAATATTTCCTGTGTATTCCAGGTTTTCATACGTGTTTTGCAGCAAGTGCAAAGTGCTGTCCTGAATAGTTACAAAATCTGCACAGTATGGTTGCGAATGTGCAATTTTGTGTGCTATACTGAATCACATTATATCAGTATTTTTTTACAGGCGAAAGAGGGATGTGTGAAATGAATCTGGCAGATCGAACAGCGTTATCTTACTACCGCCCGGCAGGCGACATACGGCCCGAGCACGGGATTTGTCTGGTTCAGCACAGCCTGACCGGAAAATTCTATGTTCAGAAGCGACTGACAGTATATAATGCTGAGGTTTATCAGGCACTGCTTGCGCATCCTGTACCGGGCACTCCCCGCATTTTTGAACTTGTTGAGGATGAGGGCGTGCTGACTGTCATTGAAGAATATCTGCCCGGGAATTCCCTGCAGGAACTGCTTGATGAAAAAGGCTGTCTGCCGGAGCCGCAGGTCATTGATATCATCTCGCAGATTCTTGTCATCGTACGCAGCCTGCATCACGCTTCGCCTGCCATCATTCACCGTGATATCAAACCTTCCAATGTGATCCTCACCGAGGACGGCATCGTAAAGCTTCTGGATTTCAACGCCGCCAAATTCGTTTCTGACAACAAAAGCCGCGATACCGTACTTCTGGGTACGTCCGGTTTCGCAGCGCCGGAGCAGTACGGTTTTGCGCCCTCCGGCGTACAGACTGACCTGTATTCCATCGGCGTGCTGATGAATGTTCTCCTGAACGGAAGTCTCCCCTCCGAGAGACTTGCGGATGGCCGTTTATCTACAATTATCGCAAATGCACGCAGATAGATCCGCACAACCGCTATGCCGACGCAGATGAACTGCTTGCTGCCCTTGAAAAAATACCGCCTGATGTGAAAGAAAAAAATATTGCTGCAGCGGACAGGGAGCAGCCCGCAAAAAATAGCCGGCCCATAAATGTTTGCCGTGCACAAGAAAGGCCTTATACCTGGAGACGTTTCCTCCCGCCCGGCTTTCGAAGCAGTTCTGCCGCGCATATGATCATTGCGTTTTTAGGTTATCTGCTCCTGTTTTACTGCGGACTTGATCTGACCGTGGAGACAGGTTCCTTTGCTGAAGTGATCCTGAACCGGCTTGCTTTCTGCCTGTCCGGGCTTGGAATTATCTTCTTTTCCTGCAACTACCTGAATGTGCAGTCGCACCTGCCGCTCACCAGAAGCCTGAACTGGCTGATTCGTATCTTCGGGATTATTCTGTATGATATGGTCATTTTTCTGGGGACTGTATTCCTTCTTGTTTTGGCGGAAGATTTTTTTCTGCCATGAACCTGCCTGTGAAAATATCGAAAACTGCCATTCTGGCGAAAAAAAGCCAGCTGATCAATTCGCTGCCTTATTGGCAGGAGGAAGCCCAGGCCGCACCAACCATGTGTTCAGCTGAGCTTCCGCACCGCCTCCCGCACCGGCAGGATGAAAGACGGGGAAACAGACAGTTCATCGATTCCCATTTCTACAAAGGTTTCGGTCAGAGAGGTGTCCGCGCCGAGTTCCCCGCAGATGCCGACCCAGGCGCCGCCTCGGTGTCCGTTTTCGATGACCATCCGGATTGATCGAAGCACAGCCGGGTGATGGGGATCATAAATGCTGTCCAGCTTCGGATTCTGCCGGTCGATCGCCAGGGTGTACTGGGTCAGATCGTTGGTACCGATGCTGAAGAAATCCACTTCCTTCGCCAGCTCTTCACTGATCCAGACGGCAGCCGGCGTCTCGATCATGATGCCGACTTCGACGTCCTTATACGGGATATTCTGCTCGCGGAGCTCCGTTTTTACTTCTTCAAGAATCCGTTTGCTCTCCAGCACTTCCTGCACGGAAATGATCATCGGGAACATAATGGAGATGTTGCCGAACGCACTGGCCCGCAGGAGTGCGCGCAGCTGTGTGCGGAAGATTTCCTGCTGATCCAGACAGATACGGATCGCGCGGTAGCCCATGGCGGGATTGTCCTCTTTTTCGAGATGGAAATAATCCGCCTGCTTGTCGGCGCCGATATCCAGCGTACGGACAATGACTTTTTTGCCGGCCATGTTCTGGGCGACCATTTTGTACGCTTTGAACTGCTCCTCCTCTGTCGGAAAAGTATCCGATTCCAAATAGAGGAATTCACTCCGGAACAGGCCGATTCCTTCGCCGTCATTTTCCAGCACCTGAGCAACATCGGATACGCTGCCGATGTTGGCATAAAGATGAATCTTTTTGCCGCTTCTGGTGATGGTCTCTTTCCCGCGAAGTTCTTTTAAAAGCTGCTGCCTCCGCTCATCATCGAGCATTTTCGCGCTCATCTGCTCCAGCGTCGCCGCATCCGGGTCGATGATCACAGTTCCGGTATAACCGTCTACGATGGCTGTCTTACCGGCCCATTCTTCCCGAATGTCGATACCAATCACCGCAGGAATGTTCATCGAGCGGGCCAGAATGGCCGTATGGGAATTGGAAGACCCGCGGCGGGTGACAAAAGCCAGAATTCTGGATTTGTCCATCTGCACGGTCTCACTGGGAGCCAAATCGTCCGCCATCAGGATGACGGGCTCGTCAGAAGCAAGCATATCCGTGCCTGTGCCGGTTCGGTTGCCAATGTCGGTGTCAGCATCGATTTCGGTGACGATGCCTGTTCCGGCGACGTTTTCTGTTCCGGCAGCGCTTCCGGTTCGGCTGCCAGCAAGAGTTCCGGCAATAGTCCCGCTTCCGCTCAGCACCGCGATCAGACGTTCCGAGATATCCCTCACATCCGCCGCACGCGCCTGCATATAGGCATCGTCCATCTGCGCGAACATTTTTGCAAAATTATCTCCCGTCGCTGCGACCGCATACTCCGCATTAATGAGTTCCCCACGGATCATATTATAGACAGAGTCCAGATAATCCTCGTCTTCCATCATCATCTTATGGACGGCAAAAACGGCCGCGTTGTCCGCGCCCACCTCCTGCAGCGCTTTTTCATAAATCTGATCCAGCTGGGCGAGCGCCGTCTTTTTTGCAGCGTCGAAGCGGACAATTTCCGTCTCTGCATTTTCAATATGCTGTCTCTTTACCTGTGTTTCCCTTTTCTGATAGAAAAACACCTTTCCAATCGCAATTTTATTAAAAATCGTTTTGCCCTGATATTGTTCCATGAGAAAACTTCCTCCTGCATCCTCCACGTCACATGAATACAGTGTGACGACATGCCCTGCTGATATAGTAAACGACGCAAGTCGTTTTACTTCGCGCCAGACGCGAGGCTGCGAAGCAGCCATTCCATGCGCGTCTGTGTGCATCATCTATAGTGAATAGCAAAAGAATTTTGTCGTTCACTATAAAACAGCCAGTTACAGGTCTGTGCCCCACTGCAGTCTGTCCTGAAAAGCCTTTGATTCTTTACAGATTTTCAGAGAAAAAGGTCCGCAGCCCGGCGATCGCCGCATCCTCGTCCTCACCGTCCGCCTCGATCGTCACGACAGTGCCTTTCTTTACGCCAAGACCCATGATCATCATCAGTTTCGCAGCATTTACTTTTCTGCCGTTCGCATTGATGAAAATGGCGGAGGAATATTTTTTTGCTTCTTTTACCAGCTCTCCCGCAGGGCGTGCGTGAATTCCGAGTTCGTCTGTGATGGTGTAGTCAAACGTTTTCATAATATCTTTTTCCTTCCTGACAGCTTCTTTTACCTGTCAGTTAGTATGCCTGGTCCGGTCAAAAAGTATTCTCCATTAATTCTTTTTCGGTCATTCCTGTTTCCTCCATTGTGTTTCCCTCCTTTCATCAGATCAATTCCTATCCTGGTTTGCACATATAATCTAATATGAAGCAGAGAGATTGTCAATTAGTTTTCAGGATCAATCACGCACAGATTGCATGCTTGGTTTTATTTCACT
This sequence comes from Lachnospiraceae bacterium, assembly GCA_021199235.1. Taxonomy (GTDB): domain Bacteria; phylum Bacillota; class Clostridia; order Lachnospirales; family Lachnospiraceae; genus Choladousia. Next base: position 4,371 of record JAJQIL010000057.1, read on the forward strand.
GTATTTTATGTGCTATGAGTCATTATTTCGTTGATAAAAACGTAATATATTCACTTTTTTTGCTTGCATTTTTTGTTCTGTTCATTATAATGATATTGAAACATAATTCCAGGGCACTCCCGTTTTCAGAAAGAGAGACGCTTATGTATCGAAAAGCAATGGAAGAGCTGATAAAATGGAAAGAAAATCCCCGGCGAAAGCCGTTGATTATTGAGGGTGCCAGGCAGGTCGGCAAGACCTGGCTGATGAAGGAATTTGGCCGGACGCAATATGAGAATACTGTTTATGTAAACTTCGATGCGAACAGCCAGATGCAGGAATTATTTTCCCATGATATGGACGTGAATCGTCTGCTTCTGGGACTCGAGCTCTACTCCGGCCAGAAGATAAATTCCGAGACGACACTTCTGATTTTCGACGAGGTACAGGAAGTGCCGAAAGCCCTATCCAGCCTGAAATATTTTTATGAAAATGCTCCGCAGTACCAGATTGTCTGCGCAGGCTCTCTTCTCGGAATCGCTTTACACGCCGGGACATCCTTCCCTGTCGGAAAGGTGGATTTTTTAAAGCTTTACCCTCTCTCCTTTGAAGAATTTCTTATGGCAACGGGCAGAGAACGCTTTGCCGAACTGCTGGCTTCTCATGACTTCTCTATGATTACCACGTTCCGTCAGAATTATGTGGATGCCCTGAAGTATTATTATTTTATCGGCGGAATGCCGGAGGCCGTAGCAAGCTTTGCCGAATTACAGGATTTCAATGAAGTGAGAGCCATACAGCAAAGAATCCTGGCTGCGTATGAGCAGGATTTCTCAAAACATGCGCCGAATGAGATCGTTCCACGCATCCGCATGGTATGGAACAGCATTCCTTCTCAGCTTGCCAAAGAAAACCGGAAATTCGTGTATGGTCTGGTTCGGGAAGGCGGGCGTGCAAAGGATTTTGAGACAGCCATTCTGTGGCTTTCTGACTGTGGACTGGTTCACAGGATAAACCGCGTGACAAACGCCAGACTCCCGCTGAAATTCTACGAAGATCTGAAAGCATTTAAGCTCTTTTTTGTGGATGTCGGACTGCTTGGCTGTCTGGTCGGTCTGAAAGCCTCGACTCTGTTAAACGGAAATGCGCTTTTTACCGAATTTAAAGGAGCACTGACGGAACAGTATGTGCTGCAGCAGCTTGTCACAATTCCGGATCTGAATATATATTACTATACAAATGACCGCGGCTCCTGTGAGATTGACTTCCTGATCGATGACGGCACACAGGTCGTTCCTGTGGAGGTAAAAGCCGAGGTAAACCTTCACGCGAAAAGCCTGCGCACTTTCCGCGAAAAGTTTCATCCGGCGGTTTCCGTCCGCACTGCCATGACAGATTACCGGCGGGAAGACTGGCTTTTAAATCTGCCATTATACGCAATCGGAGAAATCGAAACTTTTTTTGAGGTGTGATCATGTCATTTTTGGATAAAAAAATAGATAAACGGCTGGCGGCATACCAGCAGGAGCTGATCGAAACGCACTACCGGGAAGTAGAAAATATGTACCAGAAGATGCGCGGCTGGCGGCATGATTACCGCAACCACATCCAGACCATGAAAGCTTATGCAGCGGCCGGTGATCTGGAAGCTATAAGCATTTATCTGGACGAGCTGGATACGGATCTGAACACCGTAGATACAGTGGTAAAGACCGGCAATTCCATGGCAGACGCGATCCTGAACAGCAAAATTTCTCTGGCTCAGTCCAAAGACATCCCGGTGATGGTGGACGCCAGCATCCCCGTAAAGCTCCGCATGTCCGAGATCGACCTCTGCTGCATTATCGGCAACCTGTTTGACAATGCCATCGAAGCCAGTCTGGCGCTGCCGCCTGAAAAACGGCTGATCCGTATCTACATGGATATAAAAAATACGCAGCTTTATATTTCGTTTACAAATTTTACCGCTGCCGGAAAGCAGAAAAAGCAGGGGCGGCTGTTTGGCAGTTCCAAGGGAGAAGGACATGGCTTCGGGCTGGTACGGATCGATGCGATCATCGACCGGCTGGACGGATATTTAAGCCGCAACAGCGAGGACGGCGCGTTTACCACGGAGATCCTGATCCCGCAGATATAAAACGACTTACGTCGTTTACTGTTTTTTGAAAGGAAACTATGATTATGGCTTATCACATCGCCGTCTGCGACGACAATCCGGCAGATCAGGAATATATACTTTCTCTCCTTAAGGAATGGAGCCTTCTGCGGAACCTTCCTATTGAGTCCGAAGCGTTTCCCTCCTCAGAGAGCTTCCTTTTCCGCTATGCGGAAAACAAAACCTTTGACCTTCTGCTCCTTGACGTGGAAATGAAGGCCATGGATGGTGTCGAGCTGGCACAGCGGATACGCCGTGAGAACAAAACGGTGCAGATTGTATTTATCACAGGATATTCAGACTATATTGCCGAGGGATATGAAGTGGAAGCGCTTCATTATCTGATGAAGCCCCTGGATAAGGAAAAGCTTTTCCGGGTCCTCGACCGGGCCGTAGAAAAAAAACAGGCAGCAGGAGCGATGTCTGAATCTGATGATTTCCGGGGAAATGGTGCGAATCCCGCTTTATGAAATCCGTTATCTGGAAGTTCACCACAATAACGTGACCATTGCCACCACGCAGCGCGATGCGGTCTCGAACCCGCAAAAAGAATACACAGTCAGGCGCACTCTCGCCGACTTTGAAAAAGAGCTGGATGAGTCTTTTTCCCGCGTCGGACGCGGGATGATCCTGAATCTGAAACACATCAGCCGGGTAACGAAGAAGGATGTGCTCCTTTTCGACGGCACCCGGCTGCCCCTGCCGCGGGGCGCATATGAAGCCCTGAACCGGGCCATCATAGAGCGGGGTTAATTTTTTTTCATTCTGGAACAATATTTTCGGCACTCCACTTCCAGCTTTTTAAAGTTAAGACAGCGCTCTCGTCCTGCAAATGGTTCATCAGAAATATACTTCTTGTATAAAACATTTGCTTTATTGCAAATTACTTCATGATTGAGTATGCACCATTCCAGTTCCAGTCTGCATAATTGTTTGTAAAATTTAATATTCTCACGATCCCGCTTACGATCAGACAAGTCGACAGGCTGCAGTAGCTCCTCCTCAATCGGTATCATCAGATTAAAATTTAGCACACCTATAAGCTTTCCATCTGTCTCGATTTTAGAAAAATCCAGAGAGTTCTTCATTTTCCGGTGTTTCTCTTTTGGAGACGAAAGGGGAATACAGTATCTGTGAACATCCATAACAATGATAATGCCAACGAAAACACGATTGTCCTTTCCTGTTTGCGGTGAAACAGACAGCACTTTGTCATCAATATTATGTAAATTGCGAATATATTTCATATCCACCTTATACAGTTTGAATTCATCTCGCATAACATTTCCCCTTTAACGTTAAAATGGCTATGCGTTTCCGCATAGCCATTGTGCAGTAATTCCATCAGAATTACCAACGCTTTTAGCAGTCACACTTTTTGGTAGGACTCACCATTAACAATATATTACCACATTTCAGAAATTAGTCAAGGAATTATTATACACAAACGCCTTAGCTTGTTACCATTCACAGTTGATTTTTCAGAGTGTGTCTGATTGCTGAAACTTTTA
>JAJQIL010000157.1 GCA_021199235.1 Lachnospiraceae bacterium
CCTAAAAGTTTCAGCAATCAGACACACTCTGAAAAATCAACTGTGAATGGTAACCTTTAAGGAGCAAACAGTTGTGAAAGTTCTTGACAATGGCTGATGGTTAGTATATACTAACGAAAGTTGCTACATTCTAACAACATTATATTAAGAAAGAGGTTCAATATGAAAAAGACATTTGCAATTTTACTGGCACTTTCAATGGCGCTTTCCGTGGAAGCCGGAGCGGAGTCGGCTTACCCCATTGAGATAGAAAGCGACTGGGGTACTGCTGTGATTGAGTCTGAGGTAAATGCGGTCGCTGTTTACGATCTGGGAATGCTGGACATCCTTGATACTCTCGGCTTTGGAGACCGTGTTGTGGCTGTTACGAGCGGACTGGCCATGCCGGATTACCTTTCGGATTATGCCGGGGACTTTTATGTGGATCTGGGCGGATTTAAAGACTGGGATCAGGACGCACTTGCAGAGTACAATCCGGATCTGATCCTGGCCGGTTTTCGTCAGACCAAGAGTGTTGAGGTCGTAGATGCGGTTGCGCCGGCCATCTATTTTGCTACCGGTGATGTAGATTCTTCCGAGGCATATATGGCTGCCCTGGAAAAGAGGGTTCATGCGATCACGACTTTGTTTGGCGGGGAAGAGACTGCACAGGAGTATCTGGATCAGATACAGGAAATGATTGATACCGTGCAGAGCTATACCGCGGAAAATGAGGTTTCTTTTATCTGCGTTACCTGCGAAGACGGCGGCCTCTCTCTTGGAGCGAATAATTCCAATGCACTGCTTAGCGGCGCCCTTGGATTTATATCTGCTTATGAAGAAGAGGACAATGAGGAACAGGGCCGGGGCGGCGATGGCGGACGCGAGGAAAGCACGGATGGCGAACAGGAAGAAGATATTTCTGAAGAAGCTGTGGCGGATGGCGAAATTCGCGGCGGCGGTGACGGACAGGATGATGCCTCCATTGAAGAAGAAGAATCCGAGGATATGACGGTGCAGAATGCCGAAGTTGTCCAGACGATCACAGATGCGGCGCCAACCTATGTCTTTGTTTTTGATAAGGATGCCGGTGAAAATATGGCTGAAGCTGTATCTGCACAGGAGGTAGTGGAATCAACGGAGCTTGCGGATACGGAGCTTTATCAGAACGGAAATATCATTTATATGGATGAGGCGCTCTGGTACAGTGCAGATGGAGGACTTACATCCACAGTTATGCAGCTCGAGCAGATCATAGACCTGCTGGGGCTTGAGTGAGCCCCTGCCATGCAGAATGTTGAGTCAGAATTAGAAAAGGGTTTTGAAATACTCCGGGGATGCTGCGGCGTTCCCGGAGCGCTTGATTATTTCTTTTTGCAGGCAAAGAAATATTTTTGCTTTGAAGGTCAGGCCTGTGGACGGGAAGTACTGATCCTGGGTTCCGCTTTTCCGGAAGAGCTTTTGATGGCTTATCACATTCGGCCGCATTGGGTAGTTGGCGGCGGACTGGCCATCAGTGAATGTGCGGACAGTCTGGTTCCCCGTGACGCGGATGCCGTTTCCCGGTCTGCGCTCGGATACATAAAAACATATCAGGAAAAGACAGAGAGAAAGCCGCCGGTAATCATTCCCATAGCAGGGGACAGCCAGCGAAAGCTTTCTTATCTGCTGGAAGAGGATGGGTGGACGGTTTATCCGCTGTATATTATGCCGGGTGCTTCTTCGGCCAGTCTTTCCTTTTCAATCGCCGGGCAGCTGGATGAGATTATGGAAAAGCTATCCCTGCGGTGGCTGCTGCCGGGAACCACGAGAGGGATTCGGCGGGCTGTTCAGAAAACATCACGGGCAAAGGATGCCTTTTTTGAATTGTGCAATGATCCGGTGATTCGCTTAAATGGGATGGTGAGGCATTTTTTAAATCTCACCTGGTTTTATGCGGAAGATCTGGAAGAGTGGACGAAAAGGATTACCATCCTGAGGGACAGTCTCCGGGAAACGCAGCTTCCATCCGCCAGGGAATACCCCGGCGTTTTGGTGATTGGATCCCCGATCCTGTTTCCGAACTTTAAGGTTCCGCAGTTGCTGGACGCCTGTGGCCTGGAGGTTGTAAACTGCTGCAGCTGGGTTACCGGAAAAACCTGCCCACCGGAATGGACGGGGAATGTTTCCATTTTCAACCGGCAGGAAGCCCTGCAGCAGCTGGCGGCGGTTTCTTTTAAACATGAAAGCTCCGGAGCGTTCGTCCGGAACCGGGATTTGTATGATCAGGCGCTGCGACAGTTGGATGGCGGCAAAGTCCGGGGTGTGATCCTCCATATTCTCAAGGGGCAGATCGAATATGATTTTGAGGCTGACAGACTGGAACAACTTTTTGCTCACCGCAATATACCGGTGCTGCGCCTGGAAACGGACTATCATGACAATGACATAGAACAGCTTCGCATCCGGTTGGAGGCATTCTCCGAGCTTCTGAAGCAGAGTATTCACGAGATGTAACTGCTAAATACCTTCACAGTTACCACGAGACATTATTATGAGATCAATTATAAGTACGATTTTAAAGCACTGGAGACTGTTGCTTCTATGCGTTTTAATGGGGCTGTTTGCCCGGTACTCCTGGAAATTTCCTTTTTATGAATTTGCCGACGATGTTACTGAATATACGTTGGGGATAGAGGAAACGGAAGAGGGAGAATTGGGGCTGTATTTTACTTACGATAATGTGAATGTGACATTAGTTCTTGGGGGCGGCATTGACCAGAGCGATATCCAGTTTTATGGGCTGACGACCTCCGGCATTGCTGTCTTGAGCGAAGAACATATGTCCTTTCTGACAGAGGATTATACAGGCAGTTTTCTCGCGGTCTCCAAAATGCAGTACGGCGATTATAACGGTGATGGGCAGCGGGACAGGCTGCATCTGGCTGCCCGGACGGATATGGAAATCCTTCTTGGCAACAATGCGGATGGAGAGACTTACAGTGCGGATGCTTTTGCGCTGGATGTGGTACTGAACCGGCGCCGGGAAGTGCAGATTTATTATAACGATGCTCCTCTGGCCGATACGATGGTGCGGGTGACGGCGGCAGACGGCAGTGTTACAGATCAGATCACAGATGAAAACGGGGTGCTGACAGCACTGGGTGCAAAAGATGCCTGGAAAGGCATTACAGTAGCTTACTCTGAAAATAACATCGATTTTTACATCCTGAGCTATAAGGCAGAGCAAACTACACTTTTTACCCTCCGGCACCTGTCTGCTTTGATACCTCTGCTTTGGATTCTTGCGGTCTCCGTGATTGGAATTCTTTTGTGCATGGCCGCGCGCCGGTATCTGGAACGGAAGGCCTATTGCAGAGATTATGTCCGGCAGCGGAGGTGCGGCTCCGGCCGCACGGGGAATCCGTTTTCCCTGTTTATGTTTGTGCGGTGGCTATGCATGATCTCTGCCTGGCTGATCATTTTTTACGGCGCATATATTTTTGGCGTCTGGTTTGATGGGATTGCCCTGCCGGTCTTTGCCTGCGGCCTTTATAATGAAAATCAGTTCCTCAGCGGAGGCTGCTATTATCTGGCAAATCTGGATCTGCTGTTCGGACTCTCACTGGGAGAAATACTGGCATACTTTGCCTCCATGCTGGCGTCTATGGTCGTCCTTGGCAGGCTGATCTGCGGTTTTCTGTGCCCGATGGGTCTTTTACAGGATGTGATCCATCAGGTCCGTCTGGGGCTGAGGGCAGACGGCATTGCAATGAACGAAAAGATTTATGGTGGCCTGAAGCTGATAAAATGGACGTTTGTAATCCTGATGCTGAGTCTGTGCTTTGCCGGTGGGAAATTTTGCGATTTCTGTCCTGTTCAGACACTCTCACCTGCTTTTAGCGGCTTCAAGGTCAGCCTGTATGCGGGAGCGTTTGTCATGGTGGGCGTTATAATCGGGAGTTTTTTTAAACACCGTTTCTGGTGTACCATTTGTCCGTTGGGTTTTCTGATCGGAATCACACACAAAATTTCTCCGGTTCAGCTGAAAAAGAAGTGTGAGGCCTGCACCGGCTGCGGCGCCTGTTATGAGGCGTGCCCGATGGGGATTAAAACAATCTATACAGAACGGGAAAAAACAAAGGTTACGGACTGGGACTGTATATTCTGCGGAGAATGTGTCCGATACTGTCCTGAGGATGAAGCGCTTTCCATCACGATTTTCGGGCGGCCGGTTTATGTCTCATCCCGGGAAAAATTCATGCTCCGTTATAGAAAAAAGAAGTGGAGAGCCACGCATAAGAAATCGCCTGACGGTGACGGCGCGGTACCGTCCTCGATTTCCCATGGAAATCGGGACATTGCCAGCGTCCCGCATCAAAGTCCGATGCAGGACATGTAAAGGAGGAGAAGGCATGATTATACCGGAACAGGAGCAGGCTGTGCGCATACGGCAGGAGGAACGTTTCCTTCGCCGGTCGTCTCATACTGCAGCCCGCTACCTTCGGGAAATAGAATCTCTGCCGGGAATTCCGGAAGCGATGGAACCGTTTATGAACACCCTTCGCCGTATTTATGTGGATCATGAAGGAGTTGTGACCGACATTCCCTGTATTGGTATTTACTGTATGATGGTTCCACAGGAGCTGATCTATGCGGCGGGCGCGATGCCGGTTAAGTTATGCAGTGGCCATTACACCGCATTTCAGATCGGTGATGACCGCACGCCGCGGGATGCCTGTCCTCTTGTAAAAGCAGTTGCTGGATTTCGGGAAATGAAGACGATGCCCATTTATGAAGACTGCCGGCTGATGGTGGTACCTGCTGCCTGTGACTGCAAGAAAAAAATAGCGGATCTTTTAAGCCGCGAGAGCGATGTCCATGTAATGAATTTACCGATGAACCGCACAGATGACACGGCAATCTCAGGCAGTGTGACGGAATATAAGAGGCTGATTCGCGCCATGGAGGCTGTCACTGGACAGACTGTGACATGGAAACGACTCCGTGACAGCATCTGGCTGACGGGATATTCTCAAAGGGAAATGTCCCGTTTCCTGGGATTTAAAAATCAGGAGAGGGCATTGATTCGCGGCACACATATCATGGCCATGATGAATGCCGCTGCCTATATGCCTCAGGAACAGTGGACGGATTGTCTTCACTCACTGAATGAGGAACTATCTGAACGCCGGGCAAAAGAGGAGTATATTACTAAGGCGAACCGGCCACGGATCATGCTGACCGGTTCTCCAATCATTTTCCCGAATATGAAGCTGCCGCTTCTTATAGAACAGATGGGCGGCAGTCTGGCGGCAGACGAGACCTGTATGGGCGAGCGGTTCCTGTACGATCCGGTTGTTCCGACAGACATGAGCTTCGACGGCCTGCTCCGCGCCCTGACAAACCGCTATATACGTGCCTGCACATGCCCGGTTTTTTCTGAAAACAGGCAGCGGATTGATCGTGTCCTGAATATGGTTCACAGGCATAAAATTCAGGGCGTTATTTATCATGTCCTGCGGGGGTGCCTGGTCTATGATTATGAGTTTCCTCTGCTGGAGAAAGCGCTGGAGAAGGAAGATATTCCTGTTATACGCGTAGAAAGCGATTACAATGAGGAAGATGTGGAGCAGATACGGATTCGAATCGAGGCATTTATTGAACTGATCAAGCTGAAGGATCTGAAAGGAAAAGGAGTGAAAAATATCCATGACAGATAAGTATTATGCGGGTATTGATGGCGGCTCTACTTATATAAAGACGGCTCTGATTCAGGGAGATCAGGTGGTGGGAACCAGAGCTTCCGGTTCCGGGATAGACAACAGCGCCATTGCTGAACGACTTTTACAGGAATTGTGCCGGGAACGGGGAATCAGCCGCGACGCGATTGCATGCACTATCGCTACAGGCTACAGCCGCAAGATTATGGATACAGCGGACGATGACATTTCAGAGATCACTGCCCATGCCTATGGCGTCCGGCTGACGGCTCCGAAAAACTACCGTCCGGGTCTGATCATTGATATCGGCGGCCAGGACAGTAAAATTATATACTTGGATGAAAATTATACGGTAAAAAATTTCACTATGAATGATAAATGTGCCGCCGGTACAGGAAAATTCATGGAGGTTATCGCGCAGATTCTGGATACAACGATCGATCAGGTCGGAGAGATTGCCATGCAGAGCAAGGCTCCCTGCGATATTAACAGCACTTGTGTTGTGTTTGCACAATCTGAAGTCATTTCGCTGATCGCCCGAAAATATGACCGCAGCGATATTCTGGCCGGTGTCCATATGTCGATCGCAAAACGAATCATTAAGATGATCCGCCGCAATGAAAAACAGGGCGATATTCTGATGACCGGCGGCGGAGCCCTTAATATCGGTATCCGTTCGGCCTTTGAGGAAGAACTGATGCGGGATGTTTTTGTGGCATCCCATCCGCAGTTTAACGGTGCGATTGGAGCGGCAGTAATCGGGAGGGAGCGGGATAATGCTTAGTCAATTGTTTCAGGTTATGCTTTCCGCTGTGTCTGTCGGCAGTACGTGCAGCCTTTGCGGGGCATCGGCCGGATCAGCCTTTCTTGCGGCTTATGTCATCACACATGAACGTATCCTTCTGCCATGTATGTGCTTTCTGGCGGGGAAAGCCAGTATGACTATGCTCCTGTGCGGAATTTCCGCATCCCTGGGTCAGGTTATTATGGACAGCGCCGGTATGGCTTTTGGAGTCAATATCTATATTGCCGCACAGATTTTTGTTCTTGCGGTCAGTATCCTCATGATCGCGGAGGGAATACGAAACATGACTGGCAGGCAGCGCCGCTGCGGCAGAGAATACAGCGGAGACTGCAGTGGAAATTGCGGCGAAAACTGTCATGGAGGATGCGGCAGGGTTTGGGCCGGACGGAAAGAAGACGGTTCTCTGGCTCTTCTGGTCAGCGGCCTGGCATGCGGCGTGACTCCATGTGCTCCTCTTTTCCTGGTACTTGGTCAGTGCGTTACGCTTTCTATTCCCCTGGCGCTTATTTCCGGAATGGTATTTTCTACCGTCGGTTTTATCTCTCCTGTGTTGTTCTGGTTCGTGATTTCCAGACTTCTTGCCGGCAAACTGCGTCAGGATGCGGCGCAATATCTTGGTTGGTTCAGGCTGGGCTGTTACGCCCTGCTTCTGGCGGTTACGATCTATACGATATCTGTTTATATACGTTGAAGGAGGTACGGAATTCATGGATGAAGCAGAAAAATATTCTGAACTTATATCAGAAGAACAAAAAGAAAGCAGTATCAGGAAGAAAGTAATCTGTCTGTGCGCGGGAATTACACTGGTGGTCTGCGTGACCTACAGCGGCGGGGTTGCCGTAAGCAGCCATATACAGGCCATGAATACAGAAGAGGCGGAAGCTCCCCGCCTGGTTATTTTGGGAAAAGAAGATGAAGAAACCATAGCGGTCATCGCCGAGGAAATTTCTCAGGCGGACGGAAGCGTCATTTCACTGGAGGAATTTTTAAATAAGCTGGTCTGCGGAGCCTGCAGCCGCAAATGTCCTTTGATCGCTCCACGCTGTAAACGGGGAAAATCTAAGGCGGAAACTCAGTCTGCTTACTATGAGCAGGCTGTGGAGTTTCTGGCTGGCGCAAACGGCGGGGAAAGTTCTGAAGATCCGGTCTGATCCGGGAGGGGATGGCACTATAATAAAGCTTAGTGTTAAGCGGAAGCTGTTCTCTTAGCCCCGGAAAGGGGCAGAAATAACGTTTTGCGATAAATATATTGGGCAGGAATTCCATATGGCATGGCGGTTCCTGCGGGAGATTCCCTTTGGGTCACTGAAAAAGCTGCTTCCGCTGATGAGCAATCC
>JAJQIL010000049.1 GCA_021199235.1 Lachnospiraceae bacterium
CTCCGGGGCTTATGTTAAAAATTTTTCAGGACATTTTCAAAAACGCTTGACAGCTGTTTTTTGCACAAAATATGTCCTCTGCTTCTTTGTGTTACTGGACTTTTTTAAGGATTTTTCTTTACGGTTTTGGGAATTAATGATATACTGAACAGAAACAAAGGCTGCGTAATATATTTGTGGAATATATTTGCGGAACAGATTTAGTTTCAATATTGTATTGTGAGGTATGCAAATGAGTGCAACAAATGAATCTGCGGAAAACTATCTGGAAACCATTTTGATACTGAGTGAACGTCTGCCCGTGGTTCGCTCGGTTGATGTCGCCACAGAGCTTGGCTTTAAGAAGTCCAGCGTCAGCATAGCAATGAAGAATCTGCGCATGAAGAATCATATTACGGTCACGGACGCCGGCTATATCTATCTGACCGAATCCGGCAAGGCCATTGCTGACGAGATCTATGAGCGTCATAAATGGATTTCATCCTGGCTGATCTCCCTCGGTGTCGATGAAAAGACAGCGACCGAGGATGCCTGCAAGATGGAGCACGTGATCAGCCGCGAAAGCTTTGACGCGATCCGGACTCATATTCATCTGAACTCCGAAGCCGTGAAAGAGGAGTCCTGAGCGCAACGATTTAATGCAGTGCCTGGCACCTGCCGCAAGGTACTTTCATTCAGCCAGTCTGTCTGAACATGACTGGCTTTTTTCGTCTCATATTTTAACGTTTGGCCTCATATCTTTTTTCAACAGATGTCCGCGGCATTTCTTCCCTGCCGCAGGGAGTCTTTATGAATTCATCTTTCTCAGCGTCTTTCAGCCGTGAAATGGTTACGGATGGAAGTGCTCAAAGGCAGACACAGCCTGCCCTCTCTGAAGAATATTCTGACATGATCGTCCGGACAGCTCCGGGCGTGGATTCTCTTTCAATATCCGGAATTTCGGCGCAGCTTCGGGAAATTTTCGATTCTTCAGCGGATTCCCGAAGCACGGCCGTTCCAGCCGGCACAGAAGCTGTGCAGCCGGTCAATGAGCAGTACTCGATCATTTACGCTCCTCTTTCCGACCATCTTTCCACAGTAGAAGAAATCGGCTATTCCTCTGTTCCCAAACTGTTCACGGAAATCAATGTCGTGAGTCTGGAAGCTGCAGGTATTCTGTCCGTGCGCATCCAGCCATTTCTGAATCTGTCCGGAAAAGGCGTACTTATCGGGTTTCTTGATTCCGGGATCGACTGTACACATCCTGCCTTCCGCCATGCGGACGGTACAACACGCATTGTAAGGCTCTGGGATCAGGGGGATACTGCTGGTGTCCCGCCGGAGGGGCTCTCCTACGGAAGCGAATATACAGAGGAAGCCATCAACCGGGTGCTTTTCGGGGGAACCGACACGGCGGGCGCACCCCGGTCAGGTTCCAGTGGGGCCCCAGACCGCGATGCAGCGCCATGGATTCCCGGAACGGATCCTACCGGCCACGGTACTGCTGTCGCCGGAATCGCCTGCGGCAGCGCGGACGAAAGGGAAGGCTTTACCGGAGCCGCTCCGGAAAGCGCCATTGCATTTGTGCGCCTCAAACCCGCAAAGCAATATCTGCGCGACTACTTTCGCATTCCGGAAGATGCCGTCGCCTATCAGGAAAACGATCTGATGGTCGGTGTACGTTATCTCCTTGACTGTGCCAGAAACCTTAAAATGCCGCTGGTGATCTGTCTCTCTCTCGGCACCAGTCAGGGCGGACATACCGGAAATACCCCTCTTGAAAATGTGCTGGAATCCGCATCAGAAGTGCCCGGTGTCTGCGCCGCTGCGGGAACCGGCAATGAGACAGGGCTCGCCCATCATGCCTCCGGAAAGCTTCCGTCATCCGGTTCCGAAGGCGCAGCAGATATCGAGCTTCTTGTGGATCAGGAAACCGGCGGATTCTCCGTTGAAGTCTGGACAGATTCATCCGCACTCTGTGCGCTCGGCTTCACTTCTCCGCTCGGCGAGACCTTTTCACCAATTCTCCCGGACATCGGCGCGGCAAGGGAATTTCCTTTTCTGCTGGAGCGCAGCCGGATTATCCTCACCGGGGACGTCACGGAAGCGCCGTTTCTTTCGAGGGTAACGTTGATTCGTTTTCTCGACCCAACGCCCGGTATCTGGCGGATTCGAATTGCTTCCGTCGGCTCTGTATCGGATGACAGTTCCGTCTCCGGCATTTTAGCACATCCTGAAATAACCGGCCTGAGCTCAGCTGCTAATTATGGTCTTACCAATGCCGGAAACTTTCATATGTGGCTGCCCATCAGTGGGCTGGCAGTTCCGGGCATCCGGTTTTCTGCACCGGATCCGGACACTTCACTGGTAATTCCATCCTGTGCACCGTCCGTTCTTTCCGTCGGCACATACAACGCCTACGACGGCCGTCTTTATCCGTATTCCGGCCGCGGCTATACGCGCAATGATCTGGTCAAGCCGGATTTTGTCTCTCCCGGAGTCCGTCTGACCTGTCCTGCTGCCGGCGGAAGCTACTCCTCCATCACCGGCTCCTGCGCAGCTTCCGCCCTTGCCGCCGGTGCCGCTGCCCTTCTGTTCGAAAGCGGCCTTAAGCAGGAACCTCCCCGGTATTTTTCTGCCGAAGAACTAAAAGAGCTCTTTTGGCATGGAGTGCAGGAAAGACCCGGCGAGCCCCGTCCGGATCGGGCATGGGGATATGGCATTATGAACCTGTATCAGATATTCCGGTATTATTCTGTCTCTGAAAAATTTGATACATGAAGCCTTTTTCATCTGTCCATGTGTTTTGTATACGATTTTTAGTTTTCCCTGTCACATCTGTGTTCCTGCAACATATGATATACTGTAAATCAATCTTCGGAGGATTACGAAATGAGCGATTTGGCAGCTACCAACTGTGGATGCGGATGTGACGGTGGAAATTCCATCCTCTGGATTCTCATCCTTCTGATTCTTTTCAGCGGAAACGGATGCGGCAGCTCCTTCGGCACAGACAACACCTGCCTCTGGGCAATCATTCTTCTGTGCTGCTGCGGCGGCAACTCACTTTGCGGCGGAGGCTGCGGCTGCTGACAGCACGCATCGTGCCCTGTAAAGCAGAAAAAGCCGGCAGTGGAAATCCCACTGCCGGCCGGCAACTCATATCATATATTACTCCGCTGACAATTCCGTAAGATAATCATCCAGCGCTGCTGTATCTACCGTATAAGACGGCAGCTCCACCGTCGTCGATTCTTCCGTCGTACCGGTGTAATTATAAACAGAAAAACCTACCCACGCAACTACCAGAACTGCCACCAGCACTCCTGCCACTTTTGTCAGCATCCACTGGCGCTTCTCCTTTTTGATAATCTTAGCTCGGTTCTTCTTTTCTTCCTTATAACGATCAACCTTTGCCTGGCTCATAATGTATCTCTCCTTTACCTGTATGCACCGGTCTCTCTCCCGGAGCTTATCTTATTTAAGTATACACGATTTCAGAGAAAGTGCAACCTTTTTTTGCATATCATATGACTACAATAATTCCTCCATCATTGGCATACATCGTCGAGATCCCGGCTGTATCAAGAAAAACTACCCCTTTGACCTTAATCCGCTTTGTAATTGCATCCAGCACCATGCGGCCGCGCTCCGGACAGTTGCAGTGTGAAAGACCGAGTATCTTGTCCGCCGGATTTTCAACCTGATCTACGATAAGATCCACCATCTTCACGAGCGCTTTGTTAATCCCCCGCGCCTGATCGATCTGGATAATGGTTCCTTCCGGCGTCGCGCCGCAGACCGGCTTGATCCGCAGAGCCGACGCGAAAAAGGCTTTCAGATTGCTCAGGCGGCCATTCTTGCGGAGTGTTTCAAGATCTTCAAGGACAAACCAGGTATTCTGCCCGTCAATATAAGCCTCGACTGTCTCTACAAGCTGTTCAAATGGCATTCCGGCCGCTTCGCATTCCTGAATCTTCGCTGTGATCAGGGTCTCGCCAACCGACGCAGAGCGGGAATTGAATACATGGATCTGAAGCTCTGAGCCTTCCTCCTCCAGCAGATCCCGGGCAAGCACCGCGCTGTTGCACGAACCGCTCAGTTCCGCGGAAAGGGTGACCGCATAGGCACGTTTCTCCGCTTTTTCGAATGCCTTCTTATAAAAATCCGGCGAGGGGCATGCGGATTTCGGGCAGTTCGGACTCGCAGCGATCTTTTTCAGAAAATCAGCCTGATCAAAGCTGTCGTCATCCACAATTGAATATTCGTCAACCTGCATTGTAAGCGGTGCGGATATGATACGCTCATCCGCCCGCATTTCCTCCGTGCGCTCCCCACAGCTGTCCATTACGATCACATATTCCATGGCAAACCTCCAAAATTTTAAAGACAGGTTTTTCATTGTTTCACAACGTGGTTTTCAAGTCTACGTTTATTTTCTGATACTATATCATACTCCGTCGCACTTGAAAAGAGGTAAATGGATTTTTTTCAAAATCCGTTGTTGCATGTCCATCAGGCTTTCATTATAATATGACCCGAAGAGATTTGCGCTGCTTGCAGCAGGAAATCTCGAGGGTCAACGAGCAGCTGTGCTGCGAGTACAACTTAATCAAAGGAGGACCTTTTCTTGCGCTCTTTTCAGATTCAGGATAATCTTGGCTTTATGAAAAAGCTTCTGACTGGCGATGTTTTTGACACGTTCCTGCTCTCGGAAGCTTCCATCACCACTTTTGCCGCCTTTCAGATTGACGGCACTTTTCACCCGGAATATCTGAGCACCGCAGAAGCGGAGCAGTCGGGTGCGGAAGCCTCCGGCTATACGCTGTGGCGGCGTGTACGCCCTTTCTTTTTTGATCTGACAAAGGGGAAAAACCCGCCATTGAAATTCCGCGTCGTCCTCCGGCTCGCCCCGCACAATGTGAAAAAACTGATTGAACAGAATGGTCTTGACCTCAGCTCAGATCAGGTGGATGGTCTGTTTTTAAATATTCATTTTGATGGAAAATCGATCGCCTGTGTCAGCGGCGTTTCCATGAAAGTATTTACATTAGACAGGACGCTTGAACATGCCTGGGATGAAATGCTGGAGAAATTCTTCCGGCGGGAACAGATTCCATTTCTTTTGTAAAATATGCTGTTAGCACTCACCAAAAATGAGTGCTAATTTTTTCTTGACATTTCTTTCTTATGGTATTATCATGTGTTCAGTTTTTGTGGAACACCGTTTTTTCTTCGATTTTTCCACACGTTAACCGCAGTAAAAGGAGATGATACCACGGTCCCCAGGGTCATGAATTGGAACGCAAGCGTTCCATTCCCGACCTTTTGTCCCTTGTATCATCATATTAAAAAATCTAAGGAGTGGTAATTCATGAGTAAGAAAACAGGAAGTCTTTCCATCAACAGTGAGAACATTTTTCCCATTATCAAAAAATGGCTGTATTCGGATCACGACATCTTTGTGCGTGAGATGATCTCCAACGGCTGCGACGCGATCACAAAGCTGCAGAAGCTGGAAGTCATGGGCGATTACACGTTCCCGGAGGACTACAAAAAGAGGATTCAGGTGATCGTGAACCCGGAGGAAAAAACGCTGAAGTTCATCGATTCCGGACTCGGTATGACCGCGGACGAGGTGGAAGAATACATCACACAGATCGCATTCTCCGGCGCGATTGATTTTGTTGAGAAGTACAAAGACAAGACGACGAACGATGAAATCATCGGTCATTTCGGTCTCGGCTTCTATTCCGCGTTCATGGTGGCGGATGAGGTGCACATTGACACCCTTTCTTATCAGAAAGACGCGAAGCCGGTGCACTGGGAGTGCGACGGCGGCACCGAATATACCATGGATGAGGGGACGCGCACGGAAGTCGGCACGGAAATTACCCTGTTCTTAAATGAGGACTGTCTGGAGTTCGCGAATGAGTACCGTATGCGTGAAGTGATCGAGAAATACTGTTCTTTCATGCCGGTACAGATTTTCCTTTCCAAAGCGAACGCCGAGCAGGAATACGAGACGATCGACGAGAGCGAGCTTCGTGAGGACGATGTGGTCGTCGAGCACATCCACGAGGACGCAAAGACCGAGGAGAAGGAAAATGAAAACGGTGAAAAAGAAACCGTTGAGGTCTCTCCGGCCCGCGAGCGTGTAAAGATCAACAAGCGTCCGGTGTCTTTGAGCGATACCAATCCGCTGTGGACGAAGCACCCGAACGACTGCACGGCGGAGGAATACAAGGACTTTTACCGCAAGGTCTTCCAGGATTATAAGGAGCCGCTGTTCTGGATCCACCTCAACATGGACTATCCGTTTAACTTAAAGGGTATCCTCTACTTCCCGAAGATCAATACGGAGTATGATTCCATCGAGGGTACGATCAAGCTTTATAACAATCAGGTATTCATCGCGGATAATATTAAGGAAGTGATCCCGGAATTTCTGATGCTCTTAAAGGGTGTCATCGACTGCCCGGATCTGCCGCTGAACGTTTCCAGAAGCGCGCTGCAGAATGACGGTTTTGTAAAGAAGATTTCCGATTATATCACTAAAAAGGTCGCGGATAAGCTGACCGGCATGTGTAAGACAGACCGCGAATCCTATGAGAAATACTGGGACGACATCAGCCCGTTCATCAAATATGGCTGCATCAAGGACAGCAAATTCAGTGAGAAGATGAACGACTACATCCTTTATAAGGACATCGACGGCAAGTACCAGAAGCTGGAGGATCTGCTGAAAGCGGCTGAGGACGCAAAGGCAGCTGCTGAAAACGGCGCAGATGAGACCGTCGAGGGCGAAGTTGTTGAAGGTGAAGCCGTTGAGGGTGAGGTTGTCAGTGAAAACGCGGATGCGGAGACAAATGCCGAAGGCACCACTGCGGAGACGGCAGCGGATGAAACCGTCGAGGCAGCCGCGGAAAGTGCAGAGGCCTCTGAAAATGAAGCGGCCGCGGAAAGCGCTGACGAAACCGTGGATGAAACCGTGGATGAGGATGCGGACGATGAGGAGAAGGAGCCGGAAAAGACGACCATCTACTACGTAACAGATGAGGTACAGCAGAGCCAGTACATCAATATGTTCCGTGAGTCCGGCCTGAACGCAGTCATCTTAAAGCACAACATTGATACACCGTTCATCTCGCACATCGAGCAGATCAACGAGAAGGTAAAATTTGAGCGCATCGACGCGGATGTCACAGACACTGTAAAGGAAGAAGCGGATGCGGATGAGCTTAAGGAAACGACGGATACTCTGACCGAGGTGTTCCGCAAAGCGCTCGGCAAGGAAAAGCTTGAAGTCAAGGTTGAAAAGCTGAAAAATGCAAACATTTCCTCGATGATCACCCTCTCCGAGGAGAGCCGCCGTATGCAGGAAATGATGAAAATGTACAATATGTACGGCATGGATCCGTCGATGTTCGGCGGTGAGGAGACACTGGTGCTGAACGCGAACAACAAGCTGGTACAGTATGTCGCGGCAAATAAGGATTCCGATAAGGTGCCGATGATCTGCGAGCAGCTTTACGATCTGGCCATGATCGCACACAAGCCGCTGCAGCCGGAAGAGATGACAAAGTTCATCTCCCGAAGCAATGAGATCCTGATGCTGCTGGCACAGTAACTCCCGTAACTGTTCGGTACCTTGCTATAAGAAAACCTCCCTTCAGACACAGACGTAACCCACGCCGGTTCTTTCCTTCGTATCTGAACCGGAGGTTTTTTTGATGGCTGTATCCCCTGACAGGTACAAAATCAGAAACGTCCAATCCATACATCTGTTCTGTCAAGCGTTTTTGAAAATGTCCTGAAAAATTTTTAACATAAGCCCCGG
>JAJQIL010000117.1 GCA_021199235.1 Lachnospiraceae bacterium
AATAAGGCTGATTAGGCAATGTAGTTATAACTTATACCCGGGAATTTAGGTTAATCACTCTCCACGGAATGTCCTTATAAGTTGTTTTCGCATCATCGGACAGTATCCCGGCTAACTCTCCAATCTGCACAATACACATGCAGCAGGCATCCTGAAACATGGTATTATTCTGAAACATTTCAAAGGTCATTTTATTTTCAGACAGATAGGATTCGATTCGATCACAATATTGAATAATCTTTTGTATGATAACCATATCACGTTGTTCCATATAACAAGACCCTTTCTTTTCGTATCTGATCAAGAAAATTTTCATCAGATGATTCTGTGGTTACAAGGTCAACAGGTATCATTAAAGCATCCTCTACTGCTAACCGAAAACTGCTTAATTGAAATAAAGAATGAATCTGTCCCTTTTCTATAAGAAGATCAACATCGCTGTCATCTCGCGCATTCCCTCTCGCATAGGAGCCAAAAAGAGAAACTGTTTTTATTCCATGCTCTTTTGCAATGGGAGAAATAGTTTCTTTTAATTGTAAAAATGTATATACAGCCATAAATCAACCTCCCCGACAACATAATTGTATCGATATGCCAAAATGAAGTCAAGTGAAATATGAAAAACCAAAAAACAAGTATGCCGCATTATGAACTGCAGATTGTCTAAAGCCAATGGGATTGCGGCCGACCTGTTTCAATAATGCACCATCACATTTTTTGTCTCAACTCACAAAGGCACTCTATTAAACTGTCAATTGATGCCTTTTTCGCCACATAAGTCTTCATACCAAATTCTTTTGCTGCAGCTTCCGTCTGCTTTCCAATGCAGACAGCATTTACCTTCGCATAATCGATATCACGCACAGCATCGGCAAATCCCCGGACAGTGGAGGCGCTGGTAAACATCACATAATCAATCGTTCCATCCGCAAATTCTTTCTGCAGATCCACAAACCGGCTCGTCTCAAATCTGGTCTCGTAGGTCGGGATATCGTCAACCAAAAATCCATCTCCGAGTTCCCCGATCAATTCCGGAGAGCCAAGTGCGGCGCGGGGAATCAGGATGCGCGGCCGATTCATACAGTTGCTATTACCATTTCCACCTTTGTTTTCACTGTCAGATGAGCGACCGAAATCAATGGTGTCCCGAAGCGCCCGCCCTAAGTGTTGAGCATCATAAACGTCCGGCATCAGGTCCGCGTAAAATCCATGCTCCGCAAGCGCCTTTTTCGTACCATTGCCAATTACAGCAAATTTCGCATTTCTGAGTGCACGGCAGTCGATGCCGCGCTCCGCCATTTCCTCAAAAAAGATACGCACGCCGGTCGGGCTTGTAAACACGATCCACTGATAGGAATCCAGTTCGATAAGTGCCTGCGATAGCCGCTCATTATGTGGAACTCGCTCCGTGCGAATTGCGGGAAGCTCCAGCACCTCCGCTCCTTTCGCCCGCAGCTTTGCCGCTGTCTCGCTGATCAGTTCTTTCGGCCGTGTCAGCAGCACCTTCACACCGCCAAGCGGCTGATGGTCTGCATCCGCCCAGGAAAACTGCTCCGCAAGAGTACAGACTTCACCGACTACAATAATGGCCGGCGTACAGGATCCCTGCCTTCTTACTTCCTCTTCCAGAGTTGACACTGTCGCTACGATACGACGCTGGTGTGCAGTCGTTCCCTGCATAAGCAGAGCTGCCGGAGTATCGGGGTTCATCCCTGCCAAAAGCAGCCCCTGACAGATATCGCCGAGCGCACTCACGCCCATCAGGAAAACGAGGGTTCCCTTTGTGCGGACCAGAGCCTCAAAGTCGATATTTAAAACCTTTCCATCCTGCAAAAGTCTGTGGTCAGAAATATTGGTGGATTCTGAGCTGTTTTTGCCGGTTCTGTCTGTGCGCTTTGGAAGCGCCCCCTCCTTGTCAGTCGGCGGCAGATCGCGCACATCATCTGAAGAACGCTTCGCGTTGGATGTGCGCTTATGTCCCGTTATAATATGCACGGAAGAGCAGAAATCCCTGTGCGTCACGGGAATCCCCTGATACGCCGGAACCGCGAACGCAGATGTCACGCCGGGAACAACTTCAAATGGAATTCCGGCACGAATCAGTTCCTCAATCTCTTCGCCGCCGCGCCCAAAAAGAAACGGATCGCCGCCTTTTAAGCGCACTACGCGTTTCCCTTCCTGTGCTTTCTGTACAAGCAGTCTGCTGATCTGTTCCTGCGGCATGATATGATGATTCGCGCGTTTGCCTACGTTGATTGCTTCCGCTGTATCAGGGATCATGTTGAGAATCCCCTGCCCTGCAAGAGCATCATAAACGACGACCTCCGCAGATTCCAGCACCTGCTTTCCTTTTAGCGTAAAAAGCCCGGGGTCAGAAGGTCCCGCCCCTACCAAAAACACTTTGCCAGATTTCTCCTGTTGATTCATCACAATACACCTGTCCTTTTACATAAAAGAATGAGCCAGAACTTCTCCGACTTTTTCTGGGCTATGAATGCTGCCTGTCCTGCTTCCCCGATAGACTTTTCCTGTTTCTTCATCAAAATAAATTGCATTCAGACACAAAATCTGTTGCGTATCCAATTGCGTATCCGGCCGCAAACCGGAACATACAGCAGACTGCAGATCGGGCTGCAAATTCGGCTGCAAATGATTCTCCGAAGTCATCACCTGCGCATACGCCGCCACCGGCGTACTGCAGTTTCCGCCAAGCGCACGGACGAACGCCCGCTCCGCTTTCGCGCAGATGGCTGCGGTTTCGTCCGAATATCCGCACAGATAGCTGTAATCTTCACCCTTGCGTCCCTGTACGGCCAGAATTCCCTGTCCGGCTGCCGGTATCATTTCCTCTGTCGTAAAATAACGGCTGATCCTGTGCTCCAGACCCAGCCTTTTTAAACCGGCCGCAGCCAGTATCGTCGCACTGAATTCCCCGCTGTCCAGCTTTTTCAGACGAGTCTGCACATTTCCCCGAATCGGTGCAAATGCGGCCTGCGGGAACAGCTGCGCAAACTGCAGCATCCTGCGCCGGGAGGAACAGCCAACCGGCTTTGAAAAATCAATCTCTGTCGCACCTTCCGGCAGGATCAGTGCATCCCGCACGTCCTCGCGCGCGGAATATGCAATCAAAGGAAGCTCATCCGGAAGCTCCATCGGCACATCCTTCAGGCTGTGCACGGACAAATCCGAGTGGCCATCGATGAGCGCGGCATCCAGTTCTTTGACAAAAAGCCCCTTGCCGCCGATTTTTTCCAGAGACTGATTCAGAATCTTATCTCCGGTAGTTTTCATAGTAAGAATTTCGACTTCCAGCCCCGGATTTTTCTTTTGTATGTACTGCCGCACCATCTCTGACTGAATCACAGCCAGACGGCTCTCCCTGCTGCCGATGATGATTTTTTCGGACATTTTATGCAAAATCTCCTTTTCTGAAATTCATGTCAAACCATATCTATCTGCCTGACCATTGATTAAAGTAGACAGGCTTTTTCCTCAAAAGTTTTAACTATTTCAAAACTCCTTAACTGAAACTGTCAACGCTCATTCATGATTCTCATGCTCCGTATCATGATATACTTCTTCCAGGCCTTCGACGCATTCGCGGAAAGCCGCCTTACTCACATTGTCCCGCAGGCCAAACAGAAGCTTATTCATCGAGCGCTCTGCCGCTGCCTCAATGTCGCCGCGCAGCGCAGCTTTTTCTTCTTCCGCCATCGGAAGGGCACGCAGCTTTTTCGTCAGGCGGTTCTCCAGATCGATGGCTGCCAGTTCCTTGATCTCCTGGATTTTCGGAATCACATCCACACATTCATACCATGCAAAAAAGTCTTCCATCTGCTCCGCAAAACATGCTTCCGCATCAGCGATGGCCTTTTTCTGTGCCTCGCTTACTGCCTCCTCGCGGAAACAGTCGATATCATAGAGACGGACGCCGTCCAGCTCCGCGACAGCGGGTTCAATATCGCGGGGAACGGCCAGATCAATCAATACGACCGGTTTTTTCTTTTCAATATTTGATGCAACCGAAGTATCCTGTCCGGACATTGGCTCACTGCAAATTGCTTCCGGTTCACTCGTGCACTCTGCTGCCTGTTCTTTGCGGCACTCTGCCACCAGCTCCTTTGTCAGCGTATAATTTGGGCTGACTGTCGCGCTGAGCACATAATCGCACTTACCGAACAGTTCCATACGGCGTCCGTAATCAATGCGCGAACAGTTTTTCGGAATCTCGACGACACCGCTGCGGTACTGCCGGACGGTCACTGTCACATCCGCACCCTGCTGCTGAAACTGAGTTGCCGCAAGCTTACCCATCACGCCGTTGCCGATGACCATGATCTTTTTGCCTTCGAACGTATATCCTTCTTCTTTAAGCGTGCGGATTGCCGTGCGGACCACGGACTGATCGGATGGCGAAAGCTCATCGTAAGTCTTGACCTTTTTGGCCGCTGTGATTGCCTGGCGAAACAGAGTCTCCAGCACATGATCCGCCGCGTAATGTTCGCGCGCGAAAGAGAGCGCATCCTTCACCTGTGTCACGATCTGGTCGTCGCCAAGGATACGTGATTCCAGCCCTCCCGAGAGCCGGAACAGATGATGCACGGCCTCCCGCTCTTCCCGGAAACGAAAATACGGTCGATACTTCCCGTAAAGGCTCTCCGGCAGATTACGCAGCTCGCAGAGCAGTTCAAAAATATCACTCGCAAACTCATCCCCTGTGCTCAAATAAAGCTCCATCCGGTTGCAGGTAGATATTAAAACACAACCCTCAATGCCTCTGATCTGCTTTAAGTGCTCCAAAGCCTCCGCCATATTTTTTTTTGTAAATGAAAAAACGGTACGTATATCAATCGGGGCGATGCTGTGATCGATTCCCGCCATCAGTATTCCCAACTTGATTCCTCCATCCTGAAAATGACTCTCTGTTTACGAAATAGATCAATAAATACCCCTTCGTCTCAGATTATTTGTGGCTTTCAGGTTATCCATGATCCGGCTGAAACATATTCATCGCAGCCTGCACATGATTCAGAAACATCTCATGTACGCCGGCATACTCACCCAAACCTTTTAAAATACAGGAAACCTCAAATCCTGCCCTTTCAAACTGACTCTTCCAGGAGTCCTCCTCTTCACCGGCCAGATCATTTTCTGCGTGATCTCCGGCGACAATCATAAACGGCGCCAGCAGCACCCGCCTCGGATGATTCTCATTGACCCGGCGCATAAGAGCATCCAGCGATGGGTACGCTTCCACGGTACCCATGAAAATATTTTTATAGCCCATATCCTTAAAAAGATAATCCAGCGCAGCATAGACAGAATTTGCATAATGCTCGGTCCCATGCCCCATCAGCACCAGCACCTCATCTTCCTTCGGGCAAAGCTCATCTGCGATCACCTGCACAATCCGCCTGCAATCCTCCTGTGTCGTCAAAAGCGGCGCACCTACTGACACCTGCTGAAACAAATGCCGGCATGCCTCGATATCCGCGAGCATCCGATCGTTTTCGATGCCATTGATCACATGCGTCGGCTGAATAATGACATCCGTGATCCCATCCTCTGCCATCTTATGCAGTGCGCCCTGCACATCCGGAATCACGATCCCGTCCCGCTTTGCTATTTTTCTGCGGATCATTCCGCTTGTCCAGGCACGTGTAACCCGGCAGGCAGGAAAACGTTTTCTCATACTTTCTTCAATCCGGTCCAGTGTCTTTTCCCTGGTCCCGGCGTAACTGGTTCCAAAGCTGACTGCCAGAATTGCCTGATTGCTCTTACTCATCCTGTGTTCCCTTCACATATTCTCAGTCGCTCTGCATGCGTGCAGCTTCTCCACATGTGAGCACCTTTCTTGCATGTAAACAGTTTTCTCACATTAGCAGCTTTCTCACATGCCTGCTATTGTAATACATGTGTTCCAATTGATCAAATTATGCTTTATTTTCACTCCGCCGTGTACACCCGGATCATCGAACAGATCTGTCTCGTCCCTTTTTTATCGCGAATGCACTGAACGGCTTTCTGGAAATCTCCCTCGCGGACCACATCGGTGATCACCACGATCTGTGCACTCGGAAGCTCGTTGTCTGTGCCATCTCCTGTGTGTCTGTCCGTTCCCTCATGGAACGGGATATGCCGCTGCTTCTGTATGATCTGATCCACACTGACCTGATGTCTCACAAACACATCAGCCAGCTCCGCCAGTACACCGATCCGGTCTTCTACCTCCACACGAAGGAAATAACGGCTCTGCACATCTTCCATCTTTTTGACCGGAAGATGACGGTAGCAGGTACAGGAAATCCTGGCGTTGCAGCCATGGACAATATTTCTCGCCACATCAAAAACATCGCCGACCACCGCGCTTGCAGTCGGCAACTCGCCCGCGCCGCGTCCCTGGAACATCGCGTTGTCCACGGCGTCTCCCCGCACAAAAACGGCATTGTAGGAATCGTTCACAGCAGCAAGTGGATGCCGTTTGGGAATCAGCATCGGGGCGACATAGGCCTCAATGGAAGTCCCGTCGCTGTGCGCCATACCGATCAGCTTGATGCAGCAGCCCATCTCCTGCGCATAACGGATATCATCCGGGGTAATCTTCGTGATTCCTTCCGTGCGGACATCTTCCACCGATACTCTGGAGTTGAACGCGATCGAAGCGATAATCGCCACCTTCCGGGCTGCATCCAGTCCTTCTACATCTGCGGTAGGGTCTGCCTCCGCATATCCCAGCTTCGTCGCCAGCGCAAGAGCTTCGCCAAACTCCATGCCGTCCTGTTCCATCCGGGTGAGGATATAATTTGTCGTGCCGTTGACAATCCCCATCACCTCACTCAGATGGTTCGCCGCCAGCGACTGTTTCAGCGGCGTGATCACCGGAATCGCACCCGCCACTGCGGCCTCAAACATCAGATCGCAGCCATTTTCCTTCGCCAGATCCATCAGCCTGCCATGATCCGAAGCGATCAGATCCTTATTCGCGGTCACAACATGTTTCCCGGCTTTCAGGGCAGCTTCAATAAAATCCGCAGCCCTCGTCGTCCCGCCGATCAGCTCGATCACGATCTCCACCCTGTCGTCGTTGATAATATCCTCAAACCGATCCGTGATCAGCTCCGGCTCGTCCACCTTTGCCGCCGCACGCTCTTTATTCCGGACAAGGATCCAGCGCAGTTCCAGCTGTGCCCCTATTTTATATACCATCTCCTCGCGCTGCGCCTTCAGCACCTTATAGGTGCCAAGGCCTACCGTACCCAGGCCCAGAAGCGCTACGCCGATTGTTCTGTTTTCCATCTGATTTTTCTCCCTGATCTTTCTAACATCCATGAGCTTCATTCCAATTTTACAGTTTACCAAAGGTCGCCGTCAGATACAAGTCTATTTTGCAATAAAAACCTGTCTGCTTTCGTTACTATTCACAGTCCAAAGTGGTTTAAATTACTCCATCCCAAATAGGCCAG
>JAJQIL010000108.1 GCA_021199235.1 Lachnospiraceae bacterium
CAACGGAAAATGCGATGGAAAACGGAGCCTTATCTGCGTGTGATACGTTTCAGTACACGATCGAGCGCAACAGGCATTACATGGGAGCGTGGCACTCTGTGACTGCAACGCTGTTTCCGAATTTCCTTTTCATCGACTGTGATGAAGCCGCTGCAGAAAAATTGAAAGAGGAAAATCTGCCGATTGTACCGATACCGGAGGAATTAACCGAGCTTTTGACGAACCTAAGCGATGAGCAGCATTATATTCCGATGTCGAAGGGCGTCATTCAGGACGGTGTTGCTCATGTCACGGAGGGACCGCTGACCGGCCAGGACAACCGGATCGTACGGATCGACCGGCATAAGCGTCTGGCATGGCTGAAGGTATCAGAGAACTGGACCCGGAACTTTGCGAAGGACAGCACGAGCGTGCTGGTTGCCGGGCTGGAGATTACAGAAAGATTGTCATAAGAACAGAGGATGAAAGACCGTGTGGCGGACGTGCTGAGCGCGTACCCATACGGTCTTTCTTTTTGAATATTTTGTATTTTTCCTATGCGCTGATTGCCTTTTGATTTTTGTTCACTGGCATCCCGTTTTCTTTCATGTTCTAATGCATTTGCTTCCAGAGCCATATTTTGCATTATATTGTCTCTTCTTATTGGATTCATTCCCATCTTTTCATCACCTCATCCATAAATCAGCCAATATTTTGCGCACTGTTATCTGGATTTTTCTCTGAATGTCCGCATTTCATGACCGTTCCTATTGAGTATATTTTTATTATATCATCGGAGAAAGATTAGTTTCGGAATTTTTTCTTAAAATTGTTTTGGAATTAAGATTGATTAAAATAATAAGAGAAAATACTTGCTTTTATAAGAAACATATGATAAAATGCACATAAATTGCCGAATTGCAAATGCACGGCGGCACTTCTACGAAAGAAAAATCGACGGAATGTCGGACAAAATACCTCTTAGAATCCCATATGGAAAAATGTTAATGCACATATTGTCTAAAGCTATAAAAGCCCAGTTATTTAAGATATGGCTTTTACCTCGACCTTCGGCGCGGGATTACAATGAAAAGGAGATATTTATGGAACGAATTGTTTTTGTAAAGGATGGAAAAGAAATCCGGGTGGAAAATGCGGAGAATAGCGAAGACGGGAAATGTAAGGGATATACGTTTGAAGAAGCAGACCCTGTGCAGGTGTCGGAGGCGCTGGCGGAGTACGCGGCCTCAAAACGTCAGGGCGAGTATACGCTGGAAGACTATCTGGCACTGCCGGACGACCAGAGAGTGGAGCTGATCGATGGGGTGTTTTATGATATGTCGGCCCCTTCTCTGCTTCATCAGGCGATTAGCGGAAGACTTCTTATACATTTTTCAAATTACATAGCCGGAAACCGTGGCTCTTGCATGGCTTTTACTGCGCCAGTGGATGTCCAGCTGGATTGTGATGATAAGACGATTGTCCAACCGGATGTTTTGATTATCTGTGATCCGTCAAAGCTTCGCAGGGAGCGCGTTTATGGTGCTCCAGATCTTGTGGTGGAGGTGTTGTCTCCTTCTACATCGAAAAAAGACCGTACACTGAAATTGACCAGGTACAAAAGAGCCGGAGTGAGGGAATACTGGATCATCGCCCCAGATCACAAAAGAGTATTTGTCTATGAATTTGAAAAGGAAGATGGCTATCGGATCTACAGTTTCGAAGATTCTGTGCCCGTCGGTATTTATGGCGGGGACTGCGTGGTAGATTTTGCGCAGATTTACGAGGAGATCCGCTTCCTGTATGATACAATGTAAGTGAGCCTCCGAGCTTAAGCGGCTGGCGCTCTCCGGCAGAGCACTCTGCGGATGGGAAAAAGACTGGATCAGCCGCGCAAAAATCTGCAGCACATATCCTTCGGTCTCCATGGGAAGCGTCACCGGATTCCGGATATAGGCCTTTGTCAGATTCTGAAGAAGCATGCAGATATCGAGATATTCCTGAAAATTATCATCCGTAATGTCCTCCGGCGTGCACCGAAACTGATAGAGATCCAGACCCGGAATATATTTTTCCATATAAGATTTGGAAATATGGATAGAGACAAACATGGAAGTCAGATCATGAGAAAAGGTACTGTGTACCTGACGCGAGTCTACCACGATCATATGCTTGGGATGAAGCTGATGTTTCTTCCCATCGATGGTGATGTCACTTTCCCCGTTTAAATGAAAGAGAATCTCCAGCTCCTCGTGCCAGTGCGGCGGATGATAACCGCCCGGCGCTGTCACATAGGTGATACGAAAACCGGATGTTAACGGCGTTCGGAAGGATTCATAATAAGGTGTGGACATTTTTGCAGTCTCCTTTCAGTATCGCTCATTATAGGATTGAAACAGGAATATTTAAAAAAGAATCAGGTAGAAATCGCGCTGGCATTGTATGCGGTAAATATGAACGTAAACTCTTTTCAGGGATATGAGCAGATCCGCGCTATGTTGGAGAGATAACACGGAATTCTCTCATTGCCTGCTCCTGATTCCGAAAGACGATACCGTGAAAACCAGGCGCGCAGGCAGCCTGAATATTTGTAGGTGAATCATCGAAAAAGACAGATTCGTCCGGCCGGATTTGCGGGAAACGCTGCAGAAAAGACTGAAAAATCTCCGGTTCAGGCTTGATCTGGCCGACCTCATAAGAAAACAGTCCGCCGTGCAGATATGGCAGGAAATCCAGCGCTTCCTGCGTCCGCTGGATCATCCAGTCTGAATAGTTGGAGAGATACCAGGTCTTAAGCCCCTGCTCCTGCAGGGAGAGAATCCATGGAATCGCAAACTCTCTTCTGTGAATGGTTTTTTCTGAGTGATCAAATACCCGCAGCACATCCTCCCGGTCTTCCGGAAGGGCAATGGCAGCAAGCTGCTCTCGAAGCTGCATTACAGGTATGACGCCGCGATCGTATTCGCGCCAGATGGGGCCGTCAAAGGTGGCTTCGCGGATCCGTTTTTCCTTTTCGGGCGCGAAACCAAAGCTTTTCAAATACGTCTGTGAGTCGAAATCGACCAGAACATTTCCAATATCAAATATAATATTTTTTATCATAACAGGAATCCCTCAATCCAATTAATAAGCTCAGAGGCCTACGCAGCCCATCATATCAGATATTTGCTGATTGTACAAGCAGCCGTTTTGTGTTATTCTGTCAAAAGAATATACTGTGCAATTATTTTGGAGCATATTTTGCGTTTTCCGTGAATTATCTATGAGAACGTGAAAGAGCGGAGCAGGCAGGGAACTGCCCGGAAAGGAGACCATCACGATGCTGCATTTGCCGAGAGTCATGTTTGCCGCGCCGTCAAGCGGCAGCGGAAAGACCATGATCACCTGCGGAATTCTGCAGGCACTCTGCGGGCGCGGATTGAACCCGGCCTCCTTTAAATGCGGTCCGGACTACATTGATCCGATGTTCCATTCCCGGGTGATCGGTACGCCGTCGAGGAATCTGGACACTTTTTTTACGGATGAGCAGGTGACGCGTCATCTGTTTGCAAAAAACGCGAAAAACGCCGGCATTTCCGTGCTGGAAGGTGTCATGGGGGTGTATGACGGTCTGGGAGGAATTTCGGTGAAAGCATCCTCATATGACCTCGCTTCTGTTACAGATACGCCGATCATTCTGATTGTGAATGCGCGAGGCATGAGCCTGTCGGTGATTCCGCTGATTCAGGGATATCTGAACTATGAGACACAATGCAGGCAGGAAAAGCCGGCCGACCAGCTTTCAATGGAGAGTCAGACATCGCAGGGCAGTCGGTCTGCACGAGATGCCTGTAGAATGTCAGGAGGCAGAAAGCGGATCCGCGGCGTCATCCTGAATCAGACGACTAAAATGACGTATCTGCTGTTAAAAGAAGAGATTGAAAAACAGACAGGCGTGCGCCTGTATGGTTACGTTCCCAGAATGGATGACGCGGTGATCGAGAGCCGGCATCTCGGTCTGGTGACGCCGGGAGAGATTGCGGATCTGAAGGAGAGGCTGACGCGGCTGGCAGCGGAGCTGGAACAGTGTCTCGATCTGGACGGGATTTTATCCCTTGCGCAGGAAGCGGAGGACTATGAGGACGAGGTGCTGAATCTGCCGGAGAGCGTGCAGAGTCTGATAACGGATTCGAAAGATTGCGCGGCTATCCGAATGAGTGATGCTGCTGACAGGAACCCAATCAAATCAGGAGAATGCATTCCGCATGAGAGCCGGAAAACTGCTGTCCCGCGAATCGCCATCGCGCAGGACGAGGCATTTTGCTTTTATTATCAGGACAATCTGGATCTGCTGATCTCACTCGGCGCAGAACTCGTGCCGTTTTCGCCGCTGCATGACGCGCAGCTTCCGGATGGAGTCAGCGGTCTGATCCTGGGAGGCGGCTATCCGGAACTGTATGCAAAGCAGCTTTCGGAGAATGCATCGATGAAATGCGCGATCCGGGAGGCAATCGCAGGCGGCATCCCTTATCTGGCGGAATGCGGCGGATTTATGTACCTGCATGAATCCATGGAGGATATGGAAGGGCAGGCGTGGCCGATGTGCGGCTGCATCGCGGGGCGGTCTTATCGGACACCGAAGCTGGGCAGGTTCGGATATATTACACTTACAACGGAGCACTCCAACGCAGGGTTTCTTCTCCCCGGCGAGACTATCCGCGCACATGAGTTTCATTACTTTGACAGCACCGATTCCGGGAAGGATTATGTTGCGCAAAAGCCGGCCGCAGCTTTTTCCGGCACCGGTCGGCCCGCTTCACCGGAGAAACCTGCGGGGAAAAGGCGTACATGGCAGTGCATCCACGCGACTGATCACAGTGCGGCGGGATATCCGCATCTGTATTACTGGTCTAATCCCGATTTTGCTGTACGATTTCTGGAGTGCGCACGGAAGTTTTCTGTGAGAAAACGGTAAAGGGAGGAGAAACAACGATGGGCCTGATTGATAATTCAGATATGGTAAAGCAGATTCATGATTCTCTGCCG
Organism: Lachnospiraceae bacterium; assembly: GCA_021199235.1. Lineage (GTDB taxonomy): Bacteria > Bacillota > Clostridia > Lachnospirales > Lachnospiraceae > Choladousia. Next base: position 5,005 of record JAJQIL010000108.1, read on the forward strand.
GGGATTGCAGACTGCCTGAAGGATGAACTGATTCTACAGCCCTTTACAAAAGATTTTGCACTGCGTTTTTGCTGGAGCAGCAATGCTCTTGAGGGAAATACGCTGACTCTGGAAGAAACGATTTCTGTGATAGAGTATGATGAGGTGTACAGCGGTCATACCTACAGGGAATACCAGAAAGCGAAAAACCTGTATGCAAGTGTGCAGAAACAGATGATTATGGTATAGAAGAGGAGATACACGAAAATGAAAGAAACACAATTCAATCAGATCGAAACACAGTTCAGTCAGATTCTGGAGAGCATCACACCGGGCGATGCGGCTGCAGCTGAGGTCAGCCGGAAACGCTGGGACAGCATTGCCAAGCCTCTGCACAGCCTTGGCTGGCTGGAGGAGGCGGTCACACGCATTGCGGCGGCGCAGCACAGTCCGGACGTCCGCACAGCAAAAAAAATTCTTGTGCCGATGTGCGCCGACAACGGCATCGTTGAGGAAGGTGTGACGCAGACCGGACAGGAAGTGACTGCGATCGTGGCGGAGAACTTTCTGGATGAAAAGTCCTGCGCGGCGATCATGTGCACGCTGGCGGGCGCGGATATCCGGCCGATCGACATTGGCATGGTGGTCGATACACCGCACGTAGAGAAACGAAAAATTGCATATGGCACGAAAAACTTTGCAAAAGAGCCTGCGATGACGCGTGAGGAGGCAGTGCGTGCGCTGATGACCGGAATCACTCTGGCCGGCGAATTAAAAGAACAGGGTTATGATCTGATCGCGACCGGTGAGATGGGCATTGGCAATACCACGACCTCCAGCGCAGTGGCGAGCGCGCTGCTTCATGTGCCTGCTGTTGAAATGACCGGCCGTGGGGCAGGACTTTCGACGGACGGGCTGAACACAAAAATCCGCGTCATTCAGGAAGCCATTGACCGCTGGAATCTTTATGAGCAGGATGCGCTCACGATACTTACGGATGTAGGCGGATTCGACATCGCCGGGATCGCGGGACTTTTCCTTGGCGGAGCAGCTTACCATGTGCCGGTGCTGATCGACGGCTTTATTTCATCAGTCGGCGCTTTACTCGCGGCGCATCTTTGCCCGGCGGCGAAGGACTATATGCTGGCGTCCCATGTCTCCAAAGAACCCGCGGCACGCAGGATCCTGAAAGAACTGGGTCTGGAACCGGCTCTTGACGCCGGAATGTGTCTTGGCGAAGGCAGCGGCGCGGTGGCAGCGTTCCCGCTGATCGACATGGGTGCGGAGATTTATCACAGGATGAGCACGTTCGACCAGATCCAGGTAGAGGCGTATCAGGAACTGGTCTGAAAAAAAATGCATCAGAGAAAAATGTTGAGGCTTTTATGAGGAAAAATGGAAACAGAGCGGGAATGGAATCCTACCGCATGATCATGCGGCTGGCACTCCCGATCGTGATACAGAATCTGTTCAGTGCGGCCATCAGTTCGACAGACGTGATCATGCTGAACTCCGTCGGCCAGTCGGCGGTCTCTGCCGTGTCGCTGGCGACACAGTATTCCAGTGTTTTGTACATGGTATTTTATGGGATTGGCACCGGGGCGACCATGCTCTGCGCGCAGTACTGGGGGAAAGGAAATACGGAAGCGATTGAAAAGATCGAAGGAATCGCTCTGCGCTTTTCTCTGGGGATTTCGCTGCTTTTTGCAATTCCGTCCGCGGCGGTTCCGGGGCTGATGATGACGCTTTTTACTTCGGATCAGGAGTTGATTCAGATCGGTGCTTCATATCTGCGTATCGTCAGCATCAGCTTCCTGTGCTGGGGATTTTCAGAAGTTTATCTTGCCATTCTGCGGAGCGTGGAGCGGGTGAAGATCAGTACGGCGCTGAATGTCAGTGCGCTGCTGATCAATGTCTGCCTGAACGCGGTTTTCGTGTATGGCCTGTTTGGCGCGCCGCGGCTTGGCGCGCAGGGCGTGGCGATCGCGACAGCCATCTCGCGCGGGATTCAGCTGATTGCCTGTTTTGGCGTGTCCATTGTCTCAGATCGGAACAACCGCCGTCTGCAGAATCGTCTTCGCGCACAGAACAATCGTATGGAAGATGCTGAAACAGCATATGCGCAGAAAGCCGCGGGCAATGCGGTAAGGCTGCGCCCGGACGCCATGTTCTGGAAGAGCGGTGCGCTGATGCAGGATTTCCTGCGCCTTGCCCTCCCTGCCGTGGCCAATGACATCAGCTGGAGCGTCGCCTTTTCCATGTATTCCGTGATCATGGGACATATGGGGACAGACGTGGTGGCCGCGAATGCAATTGTGGTGGTGGTGCGCAATTTCGGTACGGTGCTCTGCTACAGTATTGCGAGCGCGTCCGGCATCTATGTGGGGAAAAAGATTGGCGCGAATCAGCTGGAGGAGGCCGAACGGGATGCATCCCGTTCCATGCAGCTGACAGTGGCATCCGGCATATTCGGCG
>JAJQIL010000099.1 GCA_021199235.1 Lachnospiraceae bacterium
TCTCCGGGGCTTATGTTAAAAATTTTTCAGGACATTTTCAAAAACGCTTGACAGCCCCCAAAATATGACTATCGTTTCCAATAAGCAAAATAACCATTTCATAGCCGCTCATATATCCGGAAACCTCTTTGACATCAACCCGCGCATTTCTTCCGTATCAGATAAAATCGCCATATCCGGTATGAACGGCTTTCAGGCACTCCAGCCGTTTGCAGAACATCCCGTACGCCTCCGGCATCTCCTTAAACCAGGATTTTTCCACATCCCGAAGCTGATGAAGACCGTTCGTCTGCACTGCCTCGATCGCTGCCTCTCTCTGCGTCAGTCTTCTTCCAAATACAGTCTGGCAATTTGCTCCCTCCAGTGTATCATAACTGTAAAACGCCCGGTTAAAATCCATCAGTTTATGCAGGTGAACCGGCCGGTTGTCGCTGTTTTGAATCAGGACGCCCCAGTTGCCCCAGTGGCGGTCCGTATTTCCCACGAGATAATCAACGACATTCATCATATAATAATTGTGCCGGTCCAGTTCCAAAATGCTGTGCATTACATCCCGATCGTGATTCATCTCATGAATCTGAAACGCTTCCATCGAAGCAATCGAGTATTCCTTTGATGTAAAAATATCACTGACGCTGACCCGTTCCCCGTCAAAGCTCCCTTCCTCATAAAGAACCTGATCGACGTCAAAGCAACGGCAGATCCGGCTCGCCAGAAGCTCCCGCGCCACTGCCTGCTCACCGCCATCTTTATAGAGCCGGAAACCCCTGCCTTCTCTTTTCCAGGCTTTTGGAAAGCATCCATCTGTAGAAAGATCTCTTGCCAGACTCTGATTGTCAGCAGAATACTGCCTGCCCCGAAGCGCGATATCCATAAACGCATTGTCCAGATGATTGTCATACAGGTTGATCTCTGAAAATGTCACATCCTCTTCCAGGCCTTTCACCCAGAAGACATCCGTCAGCGAAGCGCAGCGGTAAGAGAGCGCAATTTCTGCCCGCTCCCTGTCCGTAACTGCCTGCCGCATCCCGATGCTGTTCAGGAGTTCCTTTGCGTACTGCCGGTCCAGCGTGATCACCCTCGAGGCACACCAGTAATAGAAATTCGTGAGATTGGCGACCAGAGTATCGATCTCCTCGTTTTCGTCGTCCAGATATAAATTATATGGAAGAAATGCCTGATCATAAATCCTGCAGTGCCCGGCCGAATCTACGCGGGCCGCCCTGCGGTCCAGATGCATGATGTCATATGTCCTGATCATAACAGCCCCCTGCTATCTGCTTCTCCAGTTCCGCTATTCTTGCCTTATCCCGCTCTCTTTCTTCTTCAAGCTCCTCAATTGCCTTCTGTTTTTCCTCCAGCATAGTCTGCTGCTCCTCGATCTTGTCCTGCTGCTCCTCGATCATATACTGCACAGTATTCCTGTCCATCTCCTGCAATGCATCCGAATAATAGCTCATAATGTCCTCCATATTCTCGCATAACTTGTACACATCATCATACAGAGGCTTAAAATACGGAAAATTACGAATCAGCAGATCTATCATCTCCGGATCATCCTCGCACAAGAATGTAAGCCATGCATCCAGGTTGTCTGTTATGCCTCTATTCTGCAAAATCCTACGGAAAATGTCAAGTGGAACATAGATAAACTCCTGTGGCATATGGACGTTCAATCCTGTATCAAAACGTACATATCCATGATGAATATAGCTGTCTGGAAATTCTTTACACTCCGACGGGCTTTTTTCGAACAGAACAATCGTATAGACATCTTTGATATACCGATAGGAAAATGTTTCCTTTCTGGCAGCCATATCAGTCTTTACGCGCTGGTATTGCCGCAGCAACAAATCCGCCGAATAGCAGCTGCTTCTCTGTCCCGGAAAGGCGTATCCAATCTTCTGCATCTCAACATCCGCAATGCTTCCATCTTCCATCTTCACTATGATGTCCATAATCAGTAGTGAGGCTTCAGCAGTCATTCTGCTCTCATTTGGAAGTACCTGCAGAATCCTGACTTCCTTTTTCAAAAGCAGGGAAAGAAAATGCTCCAGGCGCTCCGGATTCTTCTCCGGGTTCATCACCTGCTTAAAAAACGAATCGTATAATACCTTGCAGCCCCTTGCCCCGCTGCAGAAATTCAGAAATTCTTCCTGCCGATGCTTTTCCCAGCTTTTAAACATTGCAGCAAGCCGGGGATTCCGGCTGATTTCCTGCAAAGCCTCCTGTCTTGTTCGTAGTACCGGAAAGTATTGTTTCAAAACCGAATTGTTCATACACAAATCTCCTTTTTTATTCTCAATTTGTTTTTTTGTGTAGCTTACATTGATTTCAAACCACTTTCAATATATATTTTCTAAAGATATTGTTAACATTTTATTAATATATGGTTTCATGTTGCTGTTAGTAGGGCAGTAAAACAACGGTCAGAAAAACACATCTGTTTTTGCGGATTTTGTGTATCATATAATTTCCATGTAGAATAAATAAAGAATAAAGAATTTCCATATATAAATTAAAGAAAGATTGCACTTTTCCCCAAACAATGATAGAATAAACTCCAAATAACTGCAGCTGCAACAGCCGCGAAAATTTACGGAGGTACCTATGTCAACCTTTCTCAAAGTGTTACTGATCATTTTAGTCATTCTGGTCGTCGCGCTCGTCGTACTCTACTTCGTCGGCAGACGGATGCAGAAGAAGCAGGCCGCTCAGGAGCAGCAGATGGAGGCCGCAAAACAGACCGTCTCCATGCTGATCATTGATAAAAAGATGATGCCCCTGAAAGAATCCGGGCTTCCGCAGATGGTGATCGACCAGACGCCGAGACTGATGCGACGTTCCAAGCTTCCGATCGTGAAAGCAAAGGTCGGCCCCCGGGTGATGACGCTGGTCGCCGATTCGAAGATCTTTGATGACATCCCGGTCAAAAGAGAGATCAAAGCGGTCGTGAGCGGCATCTACATCACAGAAGTCAAGAGTGTCCGCGGCGGCGCTCCGGCCAAAGAGAAATCCAACAAAAAGCCGAAGCTGCGCGAACGTCTCGCGTCATTCGTATCCAGAAAGCAGAAAGAGCTGGACGCGGAAGAAAAACAGCTGAAAGGCCAGAAAGCCAAAAAAGCCAAGAAGGCATAAAATCACTACTTACAAACAAACATTGCGAAGACCTGCGTCTCGCACAACAAGGAGGTTATGAAATGACAAAAAACGGGAAATGCCAACATCGAAAGCGCACTATCATGCGCAGGGGCATGAAGACTGCTGTCTCCTTCGCCCTGACTCTGGCAATGGTTTCCACTCAGGCACTGCCGATGTCGTCAATCATGTCATCAACGGTCGTCCTGGCAGAAGAGACAGAGTTAACAAGCGAAGCTTCCACGGAAGCCACTGCCGTCAGCGTGGAAGCAACGGAAGCCGCTTCTGAGGCGGAAACAGGCAGCACAACAGCTGCCGGGACGGAAGCTGCGGCAGAGACCGCGGCCGAAACCGCTGCGACGGAAGCTGCAGCGACTGCTGCGGAAACTGAAGCTGCCGCAACAGAGACCGTGACGGAGACTGCTCCTGCGGAAACCGCGACAAGTGACAGCAGCGAAAGCGAAACCGCTACGGAGGCTTCCTCAAGCGCTGCTGCAGAGACGGAAAGCAGCGAAGCAAGCGCGGATGAGACAAGTGATTCCGACGCTGCGGAAGAAATTATTGTGGACACTACGGTAGTGGAAGGAGAAACCTACACACAGGACGACGGCGACTGGCTGGATAACGAGAGTATGCTGGAAGGATATATCTCCGATCTGTGGGAAGTGGATTCCTATGGGATCATGCTGCTCAGTTTCTCCGCTGGTGATCTTTTAGATGAGAATGAATATGACCTGTATTGTACATTAAAGGATTATATCGAAAAGGTCGCTGCAGGGGATTTATCTTCAACGGTATTTACTATTACCAGCACCTATACCGCAGATGATTTAGATGGTGTAGATGCTATATTTGAAGTGACAAATTATGATGAGGAAACGCATACGTCTACATATAGCCTTACCTCAGCCGCTGTAACTGCTGCCACAGAAAAGAGCGGTTTCAATGGTTTATCAGACATTCTGACTGCCTTGCTTGAAGACTGTCCATATGATTTGTACTGGTATGATAAGACAGCCGGTACCGGCAACAAATGCTCTTATGCCAGTTCTTTAAGTGAAGAAGTGATTACTGTTACACTCACTATTTCCATGTCTGTCGCTGCTGCATATCAGGATTCATCTGCCGGGGACTCGGCGGTATATACTGTTAACTCTACCGCTGTAGATACGGCGAAAGCGGCTGTGGCAAATGCAAAGGCGATTGTTACGAAATGCGCCGAGTATTCTGACTACGAAAAACTGCAGGCATATCTGGATGAGATAGACGCTCTCGCTTCCTACAACTCTGATGCCAGGGATAATGAAGATACAGACTATGGCGATCCCTGGCAGCTTGTTTATGTATTTGATGGAGATGAAGATACCACAGTAGTATGCGAAGGCTATTCAAAGGCATTTAAGTACCTATGTGATCTTTCATCTTTTAACGACCCCGAGCTGTATTGTCTCACCGTGAGCGGTACTATGACCGGAGGTACAGGCGAAGGCGGTCATATGTGGAACATTGTCCATACGAGCTCCGGCAACTATCTTGTGGACGCGACAAACTGCGATACAAAGACGGTTGGTTATCAGTATCAGTTATTCATGGCCTACAATTCGAATGGAAGTACATATCCCACATATTCGTTTGATCTGACAAGCGGTACGATTAAATATGTGTATTACGATACAACTCAAAGCTATTATGGTTCTACCTATCTGACTCTTGCGACCGAAGCATACAGCGAATACAGCGCAACCAAGAGCACTCTGTCCCCGACCATCACAGCCTACACAGAAACCTATGATGGCACTGCGCATGAGGCCGTGACGGTGTCTGATCTGCCTGAGGACGTAGAATTCACCATCTCCTACAGCACAGATGGCGGAGAGTCCTGGACCTCTACCATTCCGACAATTAAGGATGTGGGTACTGTCGATGTTCTGGTGAAGATTGCCGAAACAGATGCTTATTATGAATATGAATCTGATGAAGCTGTAACGGCTACAGTAAATGCAAAATCCATCAGCGATTCGACCATTTACGTATCCGGTTATGAAGCCGACTACTACTATACCGGCAACGCGATTGAGCCAGAGCCTACGGTAGAAGATTCTGCCAGAGGCGCAACACTTGTCAAAGGCACCGATTACACTCTCTCCTGGGATGGTAATACCAGTATTAATGATGCGGCAACAATAACGGTAACTGGAACAGGAAACTACACTGGTTCACAGACTGGTATTTTCCGGATCCTATATCTGGAAAACGACAAAGTAACCGTGCTTTATAACGGAGCAACAGAAGCTTCTTATTATAACAGTGCGGTAGCCATCTCAGCTAACGGATTTACCGTATCCGACAGCATTGATGGCACATATGCTTCCAGCTATAGTTTATCGTCTGATACAGACGGAACAGTTACCAAGACGCTGTATTTTAAGCAGGACAGCACAGGGTATATCACGGACGGCATTACAGTCGATGTAGTAATGGACGTAACCGCACCGACAGGAACCATCACTCTGGCAGCGAAATCATGGGAAGCGTTTGTATCCGCTGTGACCTTCGGCGCATACAAAGCGGACTCCAATACCCTTACGATTACCGCAAAAGACAGCACCAGCGATGTAAAGAGCATCGAGTACGCGATCGTGACCGGCGGAACAAGCTACACTTCCGCGGCTGATCTCGAAGCGGCAAATCCGACCTGGACTACTTACAGCAGCAACAGCAAGCCCAGTATTGCAAACAATACGGAGACTGTTGTTTACGCGAAACTGACAGATAACGCGGGCAATGTTGCGTATATCAGTTCGGATGGAATCATCCTTGATACAACAGCTCCCGCCTTTACAGCTGCGGACATCAGCAATATCACAAACACAGGGGCTACGCTTACCTTTACCGTAGATGAGATCGGCACATTCTATTATCTGGTACAGCCGGCTGCAAATGACGCACCGACTGCTGATACCATTATCGCCGACCCAACAGGTAAGGGAACCGTTTCAGAGCTTGCTTCCGTAGAAGTGGCCCTGACCGGCCTGACCGGAAATACCGAATACAAGGTTTATGTTGTGATGCAGGATGACGTAACGGATATTTCAACCAGCGCGGAAGGCACGGCTGCTCATAATACATCGGGCGTAACCAGCGTCTCCTTTACTACAGCAGCAACATCTGTCACTGTCGATACTGTCCCGACTCTTTCCGGCACCTACGGAACAGCAGTTTCCGACATGACATTTAAGGGCGGTGTAGTAACAGCAGGAGACGTTGAAATCGAAGGCACCTGGAGTGTGACGGATACCAATGGTACGGATGTTCCCGAGGTAGGGACAGAAGAAAAATATGAAGTTACCTTTACCCCGACTGATAGCCAGTACAGCACCAGGACAGCGATGGTCACGCCGACTGTGACAGCAAAGGCGATTACCGTAACCATAGGTGACAAAGAGATTACCTATGGAGATGCCATTTCTGTATCAGATGTTACTATTACAGCATCCGATTTAGTTAATGGTGATACAGTAGACGATCTCGGCCTGACGCTGTCTACGACCGCAACCGCAGCATCCAATGCGGGCACATATAGCATCACCGCTGCTTCGAGCAGCACAAATTATGATGTAACTATTACAGATGGTACTCTGACCATCAATAAAGCGGCAGGAACACTGAACGTACCTGAAACAGCCGTCGAGTTAACTGAGACAAACGAGACCGGCTATGCGCTTGAGTGCACAACCACCGAAGACAATGATGCCACCATTACTTACGCAGTTGATAATAAAGATGTTGTAACCGTAGACGAGGATGGAATCGTGACTGTTGTTGGTGTCGGCACCGCTGAGATCACGGTGACCTTAGGTGAAGGAACCAATTATACCGGTGCGGAAGAAACCATAACGATCACGGTGACGGCAGCTGAAACGGAAACGGAAACCGAGACCGAAACGGACACCGCGACCGAATCCGATACCGAGGCGGTAACCGAAACGGGGACCTATAGGGATCCCGAGGCGGTAACGGAGACGGAATCCGAAACGGAGACCGAGACCGAATCTGAGACCGAAACGGAATCTGAGTCCGAGACGGAATCTGAGTCTGACGCAGAAACAGAAACCGACGCGGAGACTGAGACCGATGCGGAAACGGAAACCGA
>JAJQIL010000039.1:0-2891 GCA_021199235.1 Lachnospiraceae bacterium
AAGTAGTGGAATCACAAACTTAGAGCAAGCCGTCGCGTAAGCGACTTGGTACAATGTATCAGATCATATCCTTTTTCATAATAGATTTTTTTTATAATTTCTTTCCTGCTTTCCTCCTCCTTAAGTTTTGAAATTATTTTTTCTGGAATTCCCTTATTCGAATCTATATATTTATCAACTAACGTAATAAAAAGATTGCAATCAGAAGGATCATTTAGAAAATCCGATTTTGTCATTCTGATTGAGTTATTATTTATTATTCCTTCAAAACCCTTAACACTTGTATAATGATATAGTTTTTTCTCTTCATCTGCTTTCAATTCATCCGCTTTTCGTTCATCCGTATTCATTTTTTAGTTCCTTTCCGGCTCACCATGAGCTGCCGCCTTTATCCCCAGCTTCTGTGCGTGTATCCGCACGGACTCGCGGGTGCGGCCACTCAGACGCTCCGCAGTGCGCGGGCCTTCCGTAGGATAATATGTCCGCATAATCTCGTTTTCTTCCTCGCTCCATCTGGCCTTGTTCGTTAAGCCCAGCCGCTGTGCCTGGGCACGGACAGCGTGGCGGCTTTTACCGGGAAGGCGCCCGACCACTTCGCTGCCTTCCTTTATATACCATTCTTTCAGTATGTTCAGCTCGGACTCATTCCAGTCATCGACCGGCGCGGAAACGCCGAGGCGCCGCGCTCTCTGAGTGATCATGCTCCGGTTCCGGCCGGGAAGCCTCTTCTCGACCTGAATTCCCTCGACGGGATACCATTTTTCAAGAATAGAGAGTTCTTCTTGCGTCCAAAGTTTTTTTCCTGCCACAGTGTATTCCTCATCCTGTATCCCCATAAACACAGGATGGCGCCTGTTGCGCGCCATCCTGGATTCTTATGAGGTTCTTTAATTTATCACTTTGTTACCGCCTTGTGGAATCTTACTCGTTGTCCTGATTTCTGCGGCGTCTCCGGGTCTCACCCACAAGGATCACTGCCACAGCCATCAACATCATACTGAAGTAGAATGCCAGCGGCGTCTCATCGCCCGTCTGTACTGCCTCGGATTCCTCTTCGGATTCTTCTTCCTCAGACTCGAACTCTTCTGACTCGGATTCTTCCTCGGAAGTCTCCTCGATCTCCTGGTTCGTGATCGTCACGGTTGCGGAGAGGTTCGTCGCGCTCATCGCTACTTCCGTGCCATCCACGCTCACCGTGTACGCGAATCCTTCTGAACCGTCTACCGGGTTGCCGTCCGCATCCACCTCGGTCACATAAAGGGTAACCGTCTCACCGCTGCCGATGGATACTTCCATCGATACGCTCACCTCAGAGCTGCCGTTCAGATTCAGAGCCACAATGTTCTGCTCCACGTTCGTCGCCAGCGTCGTGTAAGATGCGTCGCTGAAGATTCCCGCGTAGAACGTCTCGCCGGAAGCAAGTGCCGCGCCGTCCGCGCCAAGCAGCTTCTTCGTGATGGTCAGCGTACCATTCTGGTAAAAGCCCTTCGGTACCGTGTAGAACTCATTCGCAAAGGCCACGGTCGTCGCACTGCCGTCTGACGTCGTCACGGTCGTCGTCACCGCATTGTCGCCGAAGTTCGGCGCATAGGTCGATCCATCCGTAAACGTTTCGATTCCAGAGACAAGAGCCGTTCCATTCTCGTCGCATTCTGCGATGTAATACGTACTTCCAATCGCCAGATCCGTGAATGTCACCGTCGAAGCCGAAGCGTTCTTGAACTCGATTGCCTTTATCGCATACAGGTTCGTGCATTCCGCATCTGTATACAAACCTACATAGAATGTCTGATCCCCCGCGAACAGCGCGTCGCCATTGGAGAGCTGCAGATTTTTTGTTACTGAAATCTCTGCTGTTCTGGTTTCTGTTTCAGTCTCGGTTTCTGTTTCTGTTTCCGTCTCTGTTTCTGTTTCCGTCTCTGTTTCTGTTTCCGTCTCTGTTTCTGTTTCCGGAACGTGCGTATTCGTGACTGTGTATCCTTCTGCTGCGTTTCCTGTTATTACTGCATTGTAGCCGTTCGGTACATCAGCTTCCTCTACTGTGTAGCTGATCTCTGTTCCGTTGCTGTACTTGTCCAGACCGTTGAAGCTTGCTGTCCAGTTGTTATCTGCAGAAAGTGTCACTGTTTCATCTGTTTCTACTCCATCTGCAAGAAGTGTAATCGTTACGCTCGTCGGACGAATCTCATCTTTGTTGTCTTCGTCATCCCAGACTTTCGTCACCGCAATGCTGACAGTTTCCGGCCTATGTGTATTCGTGATTGTGTATCCTTCAGCTGCGCTTCCTGCCACTACTGCGGTGTACCCACTCGGCGCGTCTGCTTCCGCTACCGTATAAACAATCTCCTTACCGTTCGAATATTTCGCAAGTGATTCAAAGGTTGCTTTCCAGTCGTTAGCAGCATTCAGAGTTACCGCCTTGCCGGTATCTACTCCATCTGCATACAGCTTCACGGTTACGCTTTCAGCACGGATGCCGTCCTGGTTGTCTGCATCGTTCCATACCTTGGTTACATCAATTTCGGTTGTTTCCGGTGTATGCGTATTAGTAACTGTGTATCCTTTAGCTGCACTTCCTGCCACTACTGCAGTGTATCCACTTGGCACATCTGCTTCCACTACGGTATAGACAATTTCCTTACCGTCCGAATATTTCGCAAGTGATTCAAAGGTTGCCTTCCAGTCGTTAGCAGCATTCAGAGTTACCGTCTTGCCGGTATCTTCTCCATCTGCATACAGCTTCACGGTTACGCTTTCAGCACGGATGCCGTCCTGATTGTCTGCATCAAACCAATCTTTTGTTACCTCAATCTCAGTCTTTTCAACTTCATACTTATTCGTCACCGTCACGGTCGCAGTCGCCCCGTCCTTCGTGAACTCCACCGTCCCTG
>JAJQIL010000039.1:2991-10485 GCA_021199235.1 Lachnospiraceae bacterium
GGTCTGCCGACAGGCCGCTCAGCTTCAGATCACTGTCATCATCAAATGCCTTTGTTACCGTCAGGCTTCCCTTGTGCTCTTCATACTTGTTCGTCACCGTCACGGTCGCAGTCGCCCCGTCCTTCGTGAACTCCACCGTCCCTGCGGTCTCATCGTAAGTCACACCTTCCGCTGACGATGTTATCGTGTATGTCTTTGTCCACGTATAGCCCTCGATATCCGAGCTCTCCGTCACCACATACTCCGTGTTCAGCGGCACGCTGTACGTGCCTTCTGTCTTCTCCGCCAGTGTGAAGCTGTCGAGTACATCCGCCGGGTCGTTCGCATTCGTGATCGTGATCGTGATCTTTGCCTTCTGGTCTGCCGACAGGCCGCTCAGCTTCAGATCACTGTCATCATCAAATGCCTTTGTCACCGTCAGCTCTGCCGTATCTTCTTTTTTATTTTCTACAGTATAACTTTCAGAAACCAGAGTTCCATTGGAAGTAATTGTTCGCCATTCTACCAATCCATCCAAATCTCCGGCCTTATAAGCAGCAAGCAAACCTCTATCCACACTATTTTCATTTTTGCAGAAAATAATATAGTGCACAGTTGTAGTCTGCGTAGAGAGATTATAGTCATCTGGAGCAGCCGTCTCTACGATGGCATATAATTGATTAAATGAAAGATCTGACAACGTTAGTTTTCCATTTGTCAGCGTTGTTTCAGAATCAACTACCCTACTTTTATTATAAGACAATTCTTTAGTGCTACTGTCATATGATGCCTCATAAACTTTAAATGTAGCACCTTCCAAGACAATTCTATTATCATCTGCGTCGACTTTAGTCAGATGCAACAGCACACCGGAAAATCCGCCCTGTGATCCAGATGCAGAAGCAGAATTTAGTATTTCAGTGCTGGCCGTCGTTTCTGTATATCCCTCAAGCCACGCAGAATTGGATAAATCATACTTCGTTACATCTTCACCAGAAGACGCCAGCACATACAGCGAATAGGATATAGTGTCTATTGTTTTTGCTATATCAGCTTTAAAAGTAAACGTAATTGTATGTGTGCTTTCATCAATAGTATAATAAGCATCGCTGGTCGTGTCATCCTTTACTATTGTTACAGCACCTCCACTTGTCGTCGTATAAGCAGCCGCAAAATTAGTATCAGACGTATACTTCAGATCCGCACCATAAACATCAATGAATGTAACCGTCGTCCATGTAGTTTCAGACACAGAATTCGAAGATGTATACTTAGTCACAAGATCGCCCACATCAGAAATAGTAAATGTAGCATATGGCCATGTACTATTGGTAAAGGAACTTGTTTTACTAAGCTTCGTACCAGGTGTCAACTCCTGTGTTTTCTGTGCACTTGCAACTACAGACTCTCCTATCGTTACGGTAGCACTATTCGTATAAGATTGCGTTCCTGTCAAAGCTAAATAAGCTGCATAATCGGAAACAACTGTTGTATAAGTCAATACTAAATATTGACCATTGTCTGCATTTACAGTTGTCGGATTATAATTATTGAACACCATATAGTTCAATATGCTGGCAATATCTGCAGTAAAACCAGTCTCAGTTTCAGTATAACTCAAACCATTAATACCAGATAGAACTACTTGCTCTCCGCCTACCCATTGAGTTGCTTCCTGAGACCACCAACTTGACCAGCTTGCTAAATATAATGAAATATCTCCAGTAATTTTCATTCCACCAGGAACAGTATCTGTAATAAGAATACTTGATGGAAGAGTACTCCATGTTCCAGTACTACTGTCATAATAATTCGATGCGATTTCCGCAATATCTATAGTCAAATTCCACGTTATTGTACCATCTTCGTTGCTATATGTTTCTACAGTCTTATCCATCGGATTTCTAAGTTTCTCCCAATCCTCAGCGGACTTACTGTCATCTTTAAAATATGCAGTACCAGAATTCTTAAGATAAGTACCAGCTGCCAAAACGCTATCATATATCGTATCATATGTAATAACAACGTCTATATTTGTCGTGCCATCATTAGTTATGTCAGGATCAAATTCTATTATGAAGCTGAGAGCATCATCGGCTACTGTCACCGAATAATCATCCGTCGATAATTCTACTCCACCCACAGTAATTTTAAGGTTTGAACTGCTCTCAACAAAACGATGATTCTCAGAATCGACAGCATCTGTTATTTTATCCTCATAATAGTCTAATACAGCATTCGGATATAATGTAATTGTAGTTTTCCAAGTTGCCGTATTATTCGTAGTATCGGCATCTTTAAACTCTTTTGTTATTTTACCCCGATCTGTATGATTGCCCATACCTGGGACTTTCCCTTCCCCAGTATCTACTTCGTTTCCATTTTCATCTTTTAAATCTACATCATTTATTGCTGTATAGGTTTCATTACTCGTATAAGTTTTACCGTCATCTTTTGTATTAAATACTACCTCAATACCTGTAACCTTTGACACGGTTGTAAACACACTGGATACTTTCACACCACTACCGCTCAGAAGTGCCTCAATATAAGCTTTTGCCAAAGCGGCTTCCTCAGCAGTCCCAGTGCTTGAATAAATTGTTGACGTGCCATCTTCTAAAGTAATAGTCACAGAATACTCTGCAGTATAATCAGGCTCCATGCCAGTCACGCCAGAATCCGTCAAAGTATAATTATCCAGATAGTCATCGTCACTCTTTCCGGAAGTCGCAGTGATTGTCCATGTAACGGACTGATAGTCTGAGGAAGCAACACCGTCTTTACTCACCTCACCATGGTTAACATACAACGTATTTTCTTCTTTATCAGACTTTGTTTTCGAATTATCCCAGCTTGTTGTATAATAAGCTGTAATTTCATTATTATTATAAACGGTTTGGGATGCCGTTATTGAACTCGGGTCATACGTCAAGGTGTATGTTAATGTAACAACATCACCATCAGACAATGGTAAACCATCTGTAAATGTTATACTGATATATCTCTCTCCAGTACCATCTCCAACCACAGACAACGTATAATCAGTGCCTTCTGTCAACGCTGTTCCATTTAGCTTCACTGTAATATTATCATCAGATGTATAGTACAAAAGACTTTTTGCGGAATCTGTTTCATATTGACCTTTGAAAACATCCTTTAATGTTGTCAGAGTATTAACGCCATCAGATGTAACAGTAACTGTATACGAATACGTTCCTTCACTGTTTGCATCAGACGGAGCATCTATTGTCTCCTTGTTAATCGAAAGTGAACTCTCTGTTCCATACCAGGTTCCGCTCCATGTATCACCCCCGAGTGGAATTTGGACAGGTTCTTTTCCTGTTGTAGAAGTCACATCGCTGCTGCAGGAAGCATTAAAATAAAATTCTGCCCACACATCTTCGTCTGTTGCATCTACTTCCGATAAAATAAAATATAATCTGTTTTCCGTTGTGTCTACATACCAATAACCTAAAGTATCTCCGGAGGAACTATTAGTAATTTCTTCCGCTTCAGATGCGCTTGTAGGAATGTTATCTGTATCAATATCCAGATATTTGCTCAAAACACTGAGATCATAATAATAGGTTGTTCCGGGATTCACAGAACTGAACATTACATACAAATAAACCGAATATTCCGTCCCAGCAGAAATACTCTCTGTAGAAGAAGAGGGTGAACCTCCGGATATATAAATTGATGCGGAATGATCAGTCATATTAGCTGTATTGGCTGTGATTTCCACTGCACTTGATGTGTTAAATGCATACGTCTGAATCGTACTAATCCCATAACTCCCCAGCGCGATCACATACGGTGAAAAACCACTGGTTGTCGTAAACGTAATCCCACTTATCACACCTGTCGTTGAATTTGTATAATCCGTATCTGGAGCAAGATATTCTACCGCACCGTCATTGATATGGAATACCATTGCTGATGTACTTTCATCCCCATCCAGAATCGAAGTCGCAAAGGACAGCGTCACAGTCGCACTGCCGCTGTAGTCGATTTCATTTCCGTCTGTGTCCTCAAGATGGATATCCAGAACTGTATAGTCAGAGAACGTAATTCCTACATCCGCTGCACAGGAAATCGCCAGACTCGCTGCATTCTCATAACTGCCGTCCGCAGTCTCAACTACCAGCTGTGCACTTTCCGGAAGAACACCGTCCATCAGTAACACGCTTGCGCTGATATTTCCGTTTTTAGCTGTAAAACTGTTTGTGGTTGCCTCAGCTGTGCTTTCCAACAGTGCTACAGTCTCCGCCTCGCTGCTTTCCCCGGATTCTGCCTCAGCAGCTTCTTCGGTCACGGCCTCGATCGTCTCTTCGGAACCGTCTTCTGTTGTCGTTTCATCGGAATTTGTTTCTTCTATAGAAAGTTCCGGCGTCGTCTCGCTGTCGGATGAAACAGACAGATCTGCGCTCTCGTCTGCTGTCACATCCGCATCGGAAGTGTCAGCTGCTTCTGTGTCAGCCGCTTTTTCCGTCGTAGTGGACGTCTCTGTAGATGCGGCTTCTGTCGTCGTGGATGACGAATCTGCTGCCGCAGTTGTCTCATTAGATGTGTCTTCTGAATTGCTTTCTGCCGCCTCTGTGGTGGCCTCTGTTGCTGCCGTCTCGGTGGTAAGTAACGTACCTTCCTCAGCCAGCGTGGTGATACCAGCCTGCTGAAGAACCATTGCCATAGCCAATACTATAGCAAGGAATCGCCCCCCCCGCGATGTTTTTCTGCTTCTACGCATAGTTACTTTCTCCTTTCTTTTTCAAAGCGCTGATTCTGCTGCGCCTCTTGTGCTGCTTTTTTATACAACCCGCCAATCAGTTACATTTTTCTTTTATCTATATATGATCGATCGCTTCTGTCCGGGTATCTTCGCCCTTTTATTTTCCGATTCAGCAGGGATTCCGCAGAAACACGATCTTCGGCAAATACAGATACTCCAAGCGATACTATTGGATTCAATATAGTCCGTTTTGACCGATTTTGCAATAGAAAATTTGCGGTTTTTCTTAATTTTTTTGGTAATTTTATACGAACTCAACGTTTTCGCAACTACGAAATTCGTTAAGTTGCTGTGGATAACCGGATTTTTATCCACAGTCCTTGTCCCGCATCGGTTTTGATATTATATTTCAAATTAAATGTGGATTTTACAATGAAATTGTGATATTATACTTATGCTGTCGACTCTTTCCAGCAGGGAGGAGGTGATGTCCTATGGTGGATCTTATCACCAGGTTTCTTGTTTCGGTCGGAGCAAATGTATTAAGTACTTTCATTTGCAAATGGCTGGATCGAAACAAATCGACAACAACAGCCTGAACGGAACAGCTCACCGTAACGAGCGAGACCCCACCAGAGAACCGACACTTCTCTGATGGGGTCGCTTTTTTGTGTCCTATGGATATCACCAGATTCCTTAGCTGCTTTTATAATATGCCCTGTTCCTGAAAAAGTCAACCACATTTTTTCGACATTTTTCATTTTTGACTGTGGAATTGCAAAATCGGAATCAGCAAACCGGACTGAGAAATTCTCCGCTCATCTCCCGCAGCACTTTTTATATTTTTTTCCGCTTCCGCAGGGGCAGGGATCGTTTCTTCCCACCTTTGCCTGGATTTTCCGATACGGTTTGTCGCCGTCATAGACAAATACCGGCTCTTTTTTATCCGCAGCTGCTCTTTTATAAGCCCGGTTCAGGGAATCCTCGAATTCTTTTCTGGTCAGTTTCTTATTGTGAGGCAGATTTTTCGTATATGCATAGAGTGCCTCCGTACTCGTTTTCTCTGTTCCCTGCGCGTCTGCCAGAATCTGCTGCAGGAAATCTCCCACAAAGGTCCAGGTATGCGGATAAGTTTCGCGAATGTATCCCACGATTTCCCGGTCTTCCGGAACATATCGGCACATATACACGGCGTAACTGAGTGTTTCCGCCTGATTCATCTGGATTTCTTCTTCTGTGGAAAACTCATCGATAGAATAAGCCTTCCTGTAATTTGCTGACAGAAACATTTCCACCAGCGAACAGATCCGGCTGTCGTCATGATACTCCCAGGATTCCCATGTGGCAAACGCGGATTCCAGAGTCCGGATTGTTTCCTCTTTTTTCAAATATCCTTTTTCTTTGATGTGCGTCACAAACTCGAGAAACAGCGGGCGATACCATTTGATCCGCATCAGCTCACACATATAGACAATGGTCTCACGCAGATATGTCTGCATCTTATCTGTCATCTCGACCTGATCCAGAAAGCGGTAGTAGAGCTGTATATCATCCGGGTAATGTCGATTGCCAAGCTCGACGTCCAGATGCAGAAGATTCTCAAACGCGCCATCCAGCATTTCCTCTGACAGTATTTCCCCGGTCTCGTCATAAAATGCCACATCCTGATAAAAGGCTTCCCGGCTCTGTTCCAGTTTCCCCAATTCCTGCAGACTGTCCCCGTAGCTTGTGTAATAAAACGGGCGGTATTCCTTCAGCGGGTAGAGCGCCCCAAGTTCTTCTGCCGCCTCCTCAAACTGTCCCAATGCATGGCAGGCGATCCCATGATAAACATGATATTCCTCGCAGTCCGGATAATCCAGTATCAGATCATGATATACCTGCTCCGCAGCGTGCACATGCCCCTGCAGGAAATAATCCGTCCCCAGCAGCATCTGAATCTCTGGTACTGCCTTCTGGTCCAGAAGCCGGAGACAGATTTTCTCTGATTTTTTATAATCCCCTGTATTTGCTGCGACAAAAGCCTCTTTTACTTCCGCACAAAGAGAAGCCGGATATCCTGCCATAGCTCTTTCGAGATCTGAATCTTCCGTTTGACTTGCGTCCTGTATACTTAATATCCCGTATCTGTTTTCCATTGTGTTTTCCATTGTGCTTTTCTCCTGTACGTACCAGCGATCATGCATCGGTATCCTGCAGTTCTGTTTTGCTGTTTTGCCGTATTGCTGTGTTGTTGTTTTGCTGTCATTCAGTTTATCATGTAAAGACACAAAGGGCAAGTGTTGACTACGCCGTTCCTGCTCTGAAAGTTCAGGACTATTCCCTGCGCGAAATCAGCAAGAAGCAGCTTTTGATCTTAATTCCGTTTACACCCATCCGGTTTCGCGTCATGCTCAGGAAGAAGCGGCGGCAGGAAAGACAGCGAAACGCGAAATCAGATGGCAAACAAACTCTGTACCCGGATTATAAAAATCCAGATTATAAAATTCCGGATCCTGACATTCCAGATTTCGACTATGAGTCTGCAAAATTAGAGTTGACAAATTACTTTCGAGAAATTATACTTGTATTAGATGAAGCAGTTGTATCCGGGTATATCTCAGAATCTGATCGGAAATATATTCTGGCACTTCTGAGGAAAGCGTTGATTCGTGTATTTCATAAGGACAAATACTTACTGGAGGTGGTGAACCATATGACAGCGCCAATTTTGGAACTCGATCACGAGAAAGCTGCAAGGCTGCAGAAAGAGCTTGATGAGAAACAATCTATTCTGGAACTTGATC
>JAJQIL010000039.1:10585-69977 GCA_021199235.1 Lachnospiraceae bacterium
TGGAACTTGATCGCGAGAAGGCTGCAAGGCTGCAGAAAGAGCTTGATGCTATAAAAGAGGATATTAAAGCTCTTGCTGCAGAAAACAAAGCCCTTAAAAATCGTCTCAGCAGACAAAAGAAGCGAAAAAGGCATTGATATGTGTTCAGGCCGCGCCAATTCAGGCGCGGCTTTCCATCGCTTTGCAGAACACTACCGCCACCCCTGTGCTTACCGCGGTCGCCACGATTCCCGGCCCGACGACCGCGGTCGGGTTCACGCTGCCGTACTGGGTACGGTAAGCAATGATATTGACAGGAATGAGCTGCAGCGACGAGATGTTGAGAATCAGGAACGTGCACATCTCGCTGCTGGCGGTGCCGCGGGGTACGACTTTGCACGGTATGCGTTTTCTTTTCTGTCGCTGACCGGTTTCATTTATTCCATTACTTCCTTCTGACTCCTTTACCGGTACCGCTTTATGACCGATATCTTCTTCGGAGACCTGTTCTTTCTTACTGCGTTCATCCCTCCTCCGTTCCTCCTCCAGCTCCTCCAATGCTTCCATGGCTTTCAGTCCATATACAGTCGAAGCACTGCCAAGGCCGAGCACGTTTGCGGCACAATTGGCCGCGATGTGTTCCAACGCCGGGTGATCCTTTGGAATTCGCGGAAATAAGAATCGCATGACCGGACGAAGCCTTCCCGTGACCGCGCGGATCAGTCCGGCTTCTTTCGCAATCTCCATCAGGCCGCTCCAGAGTGCCATCACACCGAACATTGTCACGCAAAGGCTTACGCCTTCTTTCGCGGAGGACAGCACGGCCTCCGCTACAGCATCTGCCCGGCCAGTCAGAATGCCGTATACGATTCCTGTCAGAAGCATGCCGCCCCAGATCGCGTTCATTTCGAATATCCTCTCCATTCATTGCCCGGAATCAGCTTCTGATGCAGACCAGTACCGTTCCCGATATTTATTTCTATTAAAAACATATGTGAAGGAAAACGGGGCTATGAATATAAATGCCATGAAAATAATTACGAATTAATGATTGCACACGGCTCCGAAACATTGTAAAATTGTTATCAACTCAGGACAGTATCGAAATGAAAAGGCAATGACTAAAATTATAATAATTTTTATAGAAACACATTCGGGGGATTCATATCATGGACTGCATTATCATTGGAATCGCCGGGGGCACCGGCTCAGGGAAATCGACGTTTACGAACCGTCTGAAGGAGGCGTTCGCGGACGACATCGCGGTCATTTATCACGACAATTATTATAAGAGGCAGGACAATGTGCCGTTTGAGGTGCGCAAGATGGTGAACTATGACCATCCGGACGCGCTGGAGACAGATCTGATGGTGAAGCATCTGGAGATGCTCCGCAACGGGCAGGCGATCGACTGTCCGGTCTATGATTACAGCCAGCACAACCGCTCGGATCAGACGATCCATATTGAGCCGCGCCGGATCATCCTCGCGGAGGGCATCCTGCTGCTGGCGGATCCGCGTCTCCGTGATCTGTTTGACATCAAGATCTATGTGGAAGCCGACGCGGATGAACGCATCCTGCGCCGGATCGTGCGCGATGTGAAGGAGCGCGGGCGCGACATTGACAACATTGTGCAGCAGTACCTGACCACGGTCAAGCCAATGCATTATATGTTCGTCGAGCCGACCAAGGCGACCGCCGATCTGGTCATCAACAGCGGCATGAATGATGTCGCGTTCGATATTGTGAAGACGAAGATCCAGCTGCTGCTGGAAGCAGGGAACCGATAGCAGGCAGCAGCAGCCTGAACGGAACAGCTCACCGTGACGGTCGGAGCGGAAGCAGAAAAACAATTTTAACAGGCGTGGTGTTCCGGCCGCAGCATCTTCCTTCTATGATGCTTCCGGCAAAGGGCCGTGTAGCTGTCGTTCGCGCCAAGCACGACCTGGTCGCCCTCGGTGATCATCTCGCCCTGCTCGTTGAAGCGGGCGTTGCAGGTCGCGGCCTTGCCGCACCAGCAGACGGTCTTGATCTCCTCGATCACGTCCGCCCAGGCGAGCAGCCACATGCTGCCGGGGAAAAGGTTCCGCTGGAAATCAGTGCGCAGACCGTAGCAGATCACCGGCACGGTCAGGTCATCCACGATGTGCACGAACCATTCTACCTGCTCTTTGGTGCAGAACTGTGCCTCGTCCACGACTACACAGTCGTATTCCTGAATCTCTTCTGCGGTCATCTGCACCAGATCCTCCACAAAACCGCAGCGCTGTTCCAGTCCGATGCGTGAAGAGATAATTCCCTCACCATCACGGTTATCCAGCTTCGGCTTCACCAGCAGCGCACGCTTTCCTCTTTCATAATAATTATACTGAACCATCAGCGCGTTTGCCGTCTTGGAGCTTCCCATTGCGCCGTAGCGAAAATACAATTTTGCCATATTGTTTTATCTCTCCCTTATTCTTCCCTTATTCTTTTCTATACGCAGTCTTTCCTGTATTGTCCCATTTCCCGTTCCTGTTCGATTACTGTAAGTGTGCGGGAGGCAGCTATCCGATCAGTACTTTTTTGCCCTCAAACGCGAAGCCATAGGAATGGATATGCTCTGCCGGCACGCCGCCATCTGTCAGCGTCTCGGCATACCGCATTTTTTCAATCTGCTGCAGCGCATTCTGAACCGTCTCGGAAAGTGACGCTTCTTCTTCCGGATCATGTACCTTAAATTCCAGAATAAATGCCGGATCCTGATCCGGTTTTCCCGGTTCCAGGATGACGTCATACCGTCCGAAACCGCTCTCTCTGTTTGATAATACACGGTACTTCTCACGAAGATCCACGAGCAGCCCCAGCACAAAGCCATGATAAAAACGTTCCGGTTCGTTTTTTTCAGACGGCCTGTTGCCGGTATCAAAATAGCTGAATGTCTGCAGCGCCACCCGGTTCATATAGCGATTCATCGCTTTCGTGTCGCACGACAGGAGCGCTTTTATAAAATCATTATAATCTGTTCCGGCAGGATTGAACCATCCGGTTACCATTCGTTCAAACATCCGTCTGGTCTCAAAATTGGTGATCGTCAATTCATAAAGCGCACCGCCTGTATTCGACTCTGCAAGCTGCCCCTCATCCTCATAATTCAGGACTTTCAGATAGCCGCTCGCGAGCAACAGGCTCCATACAGCAGATTCATTCCTCTCCAGCTGGTCGTAAACAATCTGCTCATCTATCACGCATCGCAGCGTGTCTCCCGCCAGCAGTCTTTCAAACGACTCCTTGATATCCGGGGAGCCTTCCCGCAACAGCTTGCCCACGAGAGAATTTGCGCTCATGTTTGCCCAGTACAGGCCAAATCTCCCCTTATCAAGATAATTCAAAACCGCCCACGGATTATATATATCTTTATACGTTCCAAAGTGAAACCCGTCATACCAGAATTTTGCATTTTCCTTTTCTTTTCCAAGGCCGCACTGATCCATTGCATCAAACACTTCTTTTTCTGTGAATCCAAAAGAGGTCTCATACTTGTCCGAAGTCGATGTAACCACTTCCAGATTGTTCAGATCCGAAAAAACAGACTCCTTACTAACCCTTGTAATACCAGTCATCAGCGCACGCTCAACCCACGGATTCGTCTTAAACGTAGCATTGAACAGGCTCCGCATAAAGCTGACCATCTGATCCCAGTATCCGTTTACATACGCCTCCTGCATGGGCGTATCATATTCATCAAGCAAAATAAGAACTTTTTTCCCATAGTATCGATACAGATAATCGGAAAGCTGGTTCAGGGCATAGGTAGCATATACTTCCGGCATATCCGTAGAAATCCGGTCAAATGCCTTTCGATCCCGATCCGTCATTACATCGCTGTCCCTCACAAACTCGAACTCAATATACAGACGTTCAATAATCTGATTGATCCGAATCCTGGCCGAGGCAAAATCGGTCTCTTTCACTGCTGCAAAGGAAAGAGCGATCACCGGCCAGGTACCCTGAAGCGAGCGGTATTTTTCATCCTTCCAGATTGACATCGTTTCAAAAAGATCTCCGCGTCCTGCGTATTTCAAAGAAAAAACTTCTCGGTCATACTCATGTTCAATGTCTTTCCAAATTGGCGCGGGCGGGTGATCAACGTAACTCTGTCCTTACTCTCCCACCATTCCCGGATAAAATCCGTCTTATCGATATAAAAACAATTCTGTTCGACCACTGTCTGATAATCCTGTATGCCAATGGCTACAGTCTGGTTCATGCTCCCACCTCCGTCCATTTATATTGAAATACCGGCCGTTCTATCATAATTACTCAATCCATGGAAAACCTTGTTCCCTATCTTATCATATTTCCATGCATCTGTGCAAAAAAACGAATCTTTTTTCTAACTTTTTCACTCTTGATTTCCGCAATCCGCCCCTTTATAATACGCTTGAAATCAAGAGAACCGGCGGCCTGCGTCCGTAATCATAGATTGCGGACATTGCATAAGGAGAATTTTATGTCATTAGAAGATTATAAAAAAGCATACCGATTAGGAAAAAAGGATTATCAGGCGCGGATGATGCGCGGCGAACGGCCGACGCTTCAGGTGCTGGATGAGATTCTTCCGTCAGAAGCACTGCCGATGACATCTCTGGGGCTGGTGCAGATTCCGATCGATCACATTGTCGGCACCCGATACGGCGGACGCGGCAACGCCTTTTCCGGCAATTATATGCCGATTCTGGAAGACAACTCGGAGTTTGCCGCGAAGTGGGCCTCTTTGAGTACCGCGCATATGGAGGAAGGGATCCGGGATCCGATCAAGGCCTGGGAATATATGAACCGTTTTTATGTTGAGGAAGGCAATAAGCGTGTCAGCGTCATGAAGTACTATGAGGCGATCTCCATCCCCGGTACGGTGACGCGTATTCTTCCGAAGCGCACGGATGACAAGGAATCGATTATTTATTATGAGTTTGTCGACTTCTACGCTCTGTCGCAGATCAATTATATTGAGTTTTCCAAAGTGGGCAGCTTCGCGAAGCTGCAGGCGGCGGTAGGGAAAGCGCCGGATGAGCTCTGGAGTGACGACGACCGGCTGGATTTCAATTCCATCTACACAAGGTTCACTGCTGCTTACGAAGCAAAAGGCGGCAGCAAGCTTTCCATCACTCCGGGCGACGCGTTCCTCTCGTTCCTGACGCTCTATGGTTATGACCGCGTCAACGGCATCACCACGGATGAGATGAAGACGCTGAT
Organism: Lachnospiraceae bacterium; assembly: GCA_021199235.1. Classification (GTDB taxonomy): domain Bacteria; phylum Bacillota; class Clostridia; order Lachnospirales; family Lachnospiraceae; genus Choladousia. The sequence goes on from JAJQIL010000039.1 coordinate 15,800, forward strand.
CGCGAAGGCATGGGAAGAGTTTGAACTGCTGACAGAAGAAGATAAAATTGAGCTGAAAATGGATCCGGTGCCGGAGAAAAAGCCGCTCCTGACCCGTCTTCTCCCGGTCGGCTTAAAAGGCGGACCAACCAGACTGAAGATCGCATTTGTGTACGATAAAACGCCGGGAGCCTCGGCGTGGACTTATTCTCACGAACTGGGACGGCTGCATCTGGAGCAGGCCTTCCCGGATGAGGTAAGTACGGTTCCGTACAGCGGCATCACCGCACAGACGATCGAGTCCTGTCTTGAGGAAGCGATCGGTTCGGGCTGCAACCTGATCTTTACGACTTCTCCGGTATTTGCGGAGGCCAGTGTAAAAGCGGCGATCGAGCATCCGAATGTCCGCATTCTGAACTGCTCGCTGAACACCTCGCACCGCTACATACGCACCTACTATGCCCGCATGCACGAAGCCAAGTTCCTGATGGGAGCGATCGCGGGCGCGATGGCGGAAAACAACCGGCTTGCCTACATTGCGGATTATCCGCTGTTCGGCACCATCTCGAATATCAACGCCTTTGCGCTCGGCGCGAAAATGATCAACCCGCGGGCGCAGGTGTACCTGGAATGGTCGACCAAAAAGGACGTGGATCTTGACGATCAGCTCCGCCGTCTGAACCCGGCCTGCATCTCCGGCAAGGACATGGTGATCCCGGAAGAAGCATCCCGCTTCTTTGGCATTTATCATATGGTGGACGGCCACCCGCGGAACCTTGCGATGCCGCTCTGCCACTGGGGCCGCTTTTATGAGAAGCTGATCCGGACGATCATGGACGGCACCTGGAAATATGACGACGACACTGCCAAAGCCATCAACTACTGGTGGGGCATGTCCTCCGGCGTGGTGGACGTCATCTGCTCGCAGAACCTGCCGATCGGCACCAAGCGTCTGGTAGACCTGTTAAAGCACACGATCAAAGCGGGAGAATTTAACCCGTTCTCGGGGACGCTGTACTCGCAGACCGGCATCGTGAAATCGCAGGCGGAATGGGGCGACAGCCTGACGCCGGAGCAGATCGTCAAGATGGACTGGCTCGCGGAGAACGTGATCGGCTCCATCCCCGAGGATTACGAGCTGACCGAGCAGGCAAAGCCTGTCGTCGCGCAGCAGGGAATCAAGAAGCAGGTGTAAAGCTGCCGGAACATCTTACAGAATCGTGTAGGAGGCGGCTTGTCGGCTCCTGCCCGCCCGCGCGGTATGCCAGAAGGGTGCTGCGTCCGGCGGCGTCCAATGATAAATATGATACAGGAAGGAAACTACCCTTGCCATGCGGATACTGGCCATCGCAGATGAAGAATCCCCCTATCTGTGGGATCATTTTGAAAAAAGCAAACTGGAAGGCATTGATCTGATCATCTCCTGCGGCGACCTGCATCCGCATTATCTGTCCTTTCTCGCTACCTTTACGTCCGCTCCCGTGATCTACGTACACGGGAACCACGATGAGAAATACGACAAAGTCCCGCCGGAGGGCTGCACCTGCATTGACGACGACCTTGTCGTCATCGATGGTGTACGCATCCTTGGTCTCGGCGGCTCGATGCGCTACCGTCCGGGTAATTACCAGTATACGGAGCAGCAGATGCGGCGGCGCATCCGGCGGCTCCGCTGGAAACTCTTCAGACATCACGGCTTCGACATTCTGGTGACACATGCACCCGCCTACCAGCTGAATGACGGGCGTGATCTGCCCCATCAGGGTTTCAAAAGCTTTCTGACTCTGATAGACAAATACAGCCCGCGCTTTTTCCTGCACGGGCATGTTCATATGTCTTATGGGCGCCAGTACCGGCGTTACGACAGGTACCAGAATACCCATGTCATCAACGCGTACGAGCGTTTTGTATTTGATTATGAAGCGGATACGGAGGAAGCGCTTACGCCGACTTATTTTGGGATACAGGCGTAATCTTCTTCGCGATCAGATACCGCGGGCGCCCTTTCACTTCTTCATAAATCTTCCCGATATAATATCCGATGATCCCGAGGCTGATCATAACAAGACTGCCGATGATCAGGAGCAGCAGGATCACGGTCGTGAAGCCTTCCACGGCGTGTCCGGTAAAATAACGAACCAGAGTCTCTATGCCGAGGAGGATCGCAACTATAAATACAGCAATCCCGGCAAATGTCACATACTGGAGCGCAGCAGTCGAAAATACAGCAATATTTCTGACCGCGTACTGCACCAGAGACCAGGTCGACCATTTCGACTCGCCCTCGGTGCGCTCCTGCACGTCAAACTCCACCGAGGTCGTCCGGAATCCAATCCAGGAGGATAACGCCCGGAAAAATACATTCCGCTCCGGCAGCGATAAAAGCGCCTCCACCGCACGGCGATCCAGCAGTTTGAAATCAGACGCGCGCGACATATCGATCTTCACTGCTTTGGATATCATCTTATAAAAAAGTCCCGCGCTCATCCGATGCATCGCACTCTCTTTCCCGCGGGTGCGCTTTACGCCTTCGATGACCTCATATCCCTGCTCCCAGAGCCGGTACATCTCCACCAGTGTTTCCGGGGGATGCTGCAGATCGCAGTCCATCACGGCACAGCAATCGCCCCTTGCTTCGGCCAGCCCCGCCAGCATCGCCGATTCCTTGCCGAAATTCCTGGAAAACGACACCGCCGTGACATGAGGATTCTGTCCGGCCGCTTTCTCAATCTCCTCCCAGGTATGGTCCTTTGACCCATCATTGACGAAAACAATCTCATAGTCAATCTGCTCCGCTGTAAGGATCCGGTCGATCTCAGCGGACGCCTTTTGTATCATTTTCTCCTCATTGTAAGCGGGAAGAATTACAGAAAGCATGTTATCCCTTCTTTCTAAGCTTACGTGCCCGATTTACGGACACCACTAAATTAAAAGTCGATTGCTGATGCAATCAGCTTATTGTCCTGCATCGACCCCATCAGCCGTTCAAACATCTCCGGCAGCCCCACTTCGGCTTTCCATCCAAGCTTCCGCAGCTTTTCCGAGCAGATCAGCATCCTGGATGTCGGCGCATATCCATATTGATCCGCGTCCTCCGGAATATCAAACACCAGCCGGGAGCCGCTCTGCGGATGATTCTGAATCAGCATTTTGGCCATCCCGCGGATGGTAGAATACGTCTCTTCATTGGAAATATTATAAGCCTGCCCGTTCTCTCCGCGTAAAAGCACCGTCAGCAGACCGAGCACCGCGTCAGTCGTATAGCAGTAACAGTGCGCCTTGCCTCCGTCCGTGTGCAGGACAATATCCTCGCCGTTCAGGATGCTGCGCGCGAACTGCGCAAATACGCGGTTCTCGGTCTTCGGAATACCTGCCCCAAACGTCTGGGCCAGCCGTGCCATCTTCACCGGCACCCCGTATTCATGCGCATAAGCCGCGCATAAGCCTTCTGCCATGCGCTTGCCTTCCGAATAACTGCTGCGCACCCTGAGCGGGTCAATATCGCCGTAAGTATTCTCCCGCATAATGGCCGCGGTCTGCGAGGCTCCGGCCACATTCCCGGCTGCAGGCGTCTCTCTGTCTTCTCCGTTTTCCGCATTGCCTGTCCCCGGAAGATTTTCAATCGTATCAGACAATCCGCAGTGGTTTGGCAAATGTACCGGGATTTTCTCGTAACTATGCGTATCCGGTGTCCCATAAATCTCCATCGAAGACAGATACACCATGCTTTCTGCGTTTTTTTCACGGGCCAGCTCCAGCAGATGTTCCGTCCCTTTCAGGGTCGTCTGAATTGTCTCGACCGGCCGGTCCACAAAATCCTTTGACGCCGTCACACTCGCGCAGTGAAAAATAAAATCCACCTCTCCGTCCACCGTGACCGGCGACAGGATATCGCCCACAGCCAGTTCCAGTCCATCCTCCAGGAACGCCCCCAGAACAGCTTTCCCTTTCTCCGGATTCCGCACCAGGGCGACCACCCGGATATCAAGAGACCGTTCCACGCTTGCGCAGATCAGTCCGCGGGCGAGCAGCGAGCCGATCAGCCCCGTCGCGCCGGTCACCAGCACACGCTTCCCGCGAAGCCGCTCCCAGTCCACCAGCTCCGAGCCCGCGATCCGCTCCAGATCCGCCTGCAGAATGCTGTCCTCGCACCATATTTTCTTTGATATAGATGTTATTTTATCTTCCATCATAATCTCCTCAGCCCTGACCTGATGTGTGTCCGAGACCGCCCACACCGGGTCATGCGTCCGTCCTGTCTTCCGAAGAGTTCAGCTTTCTCATCTTCGCCCTCAGCTATTGTCCTGCATCAGTTGGGGATGCATATTGTCATAAGGAATCCTCCGACTTTGTCGGCAATCCTTATGACTTGGGACGCAGGCCGCGTCTTCGCATAGCGAACTTGCATGACGCGGCTCCACTTCCCGGCTGCGCCAGCCCGAACGCCTGCTCGCTCTCCCGATACTGCAGAAACGCCCGGAACGTATAGACATCCTCCGGCGTCGTCACCTTGATATTGCCCCGGTTCCCGGGTACGATGTGCGGCTGGCGGCCAAGTGCCCGGTAAATCGTGCAGGCATCCACCATGCCCTCATACCGGTTCTCTCTCGCCCGCATCCGCTCATGCGCCTCCAGTATATCTTTCAGATAAAAGCTCTGCGGTGCCTGCGCGGCGTAGCTTTCGCTGCGCAGCGGCACATCCTCCACTGTGTTACCGTCCCGGCTTACCAGAATGGTCTCATAACACGGCGTCGCCGTGATCGCGCTCCCGTATTTTTGTACGCTCTCAATGTTGCCGCTGATCACATCGTACTCCACGCAGGGGCGGACGCCATCATGAATCAGCACAATGGAATCCTCCGGATTTCCGTCGGACTGCGCCTTTTTCAAAGCATTGTAAATCGAGTCCTGCGCAGTCTCCCCGCCCGGAACGATTGCCGCCAGTTTATCGATACGGTATTCCTTCACGAGAGCTTCTGTGTATTCCATGTAATCCCTGTTCATGGCCAGATAAATCCGGTCAATCTCCTCATGTTCCTGAAACAGCTGCAGCGTATGGATCAGGATCGGCTTTCTGTTGATCTCCAGAAACTGCTTCGGAATCCCGGCTCCCATCCGGACGCCGCTGCCTCCCGCAAAGATAATCGCGATATTCATCTTGTCTCACCCCGTATCTGTTTCCGATGTTTCACAGCTGTCAGCAAACCTCACAGCCCGTCTGATGCCCGTGCTTCCCGTGCTTCGCAGAGACGATCCGGCTCCTCAGTCAAGTCCTGCCAGCTTCAGGATCCGCTCCGTCGCATGTCCGTCACAGGATCCGACATAGGTCTTGCGGAACGCGTCAATCTCTCCGGCATGCTCCGCACACCAGTTATTTGCCTGCTCCAGCGCGGCCTTCAGCTCCGCTTCCGTCTGTGCCAGCGGAAACGGCATACTCCGATAATCAATATAAAATCCGCGTTTTTCCTCATACTCTTCCAGGTCCGGCGCGAACAGGATCACCGGCCTCTGGTAAAGCAGATCATCAAACAGCACCGACGAATAATCGGTGATCAGCACATCTGCGACCGGGAACAGCTCCTCGGTAGGGATCGTGCTGTTGGAAACCATCTCGTGCCTGTCCACATGCGGGTGCGCTTTGATGACAAAATACCAGTCGTCTTTCAGGGCATCCGCAGTCTGCCGGACTGCCTCCAGCCCCTCAAGCCGCGGTCTGGCGGCATTTCCGCGGAAAGTCGGAGCCCAGAGAGCCACTTTTTTCCCGGATGCTTCCGGGTGCAGTTTCCGAAAGTTCTCCCGGCACCGTTCATTCCATTCCGTATCAAAATAAAAATCCGTCCGGCTGATCCCGGTCGCAAAAATATGCTCCCTTGAAAGGCGCAGCGCCCGCTCATGCACCGGGACACAAATTGGGGCGCTCATCGTCAGATACGTGTAATTACCGAACATGTCGCCGCTATAGCCCTTCGGAATATCCTCCCCCGCGTCATAGGCGATCTTCTTGGTCAGCCCACAGGAATGCCAGAGCTGCACCACTTTTGTCTCCGGACGTTTCCGGCACGATGCCGCCGGCAGAAAATAATCGCAGATAAACACATACTCGGCCACCGCGTAGCGCCTCATGAAACGCAGCAGATAGCGCGCCAGCGCGATAAAAGAGAGGGTGTCAAAGTCCGTCACAAAGTTCTCAATGTGATATCGGGTATTATCATTCGGGACGGCCGTTCCTGCACTGCCTGCAGATGCAATACCATCTGCCGGTTCCTCGCAGTCCGGCGGCATAGTATCGCCCGACGCCCCCGCGGAAACCGTTTCGTTCATTTCCATCTGGTGCACAGCTTCATACATCCTTTGCATGGAAAACGGCATCTTTGCATGGTGCGCATCCGCAAAAAGCACCAGTCCTTTCTCCACGGGTCTGCGGCGGTACACGCTGTACACCAGAGGAAGCAGCCGGTTCTGCAGCAGCATTTTTATTTTCTGTTTCAGCTGAAACGCTATCATTCCTTTTTTATTCCTTTTTCCCGCCGTCATTCAGCCACGGCATGCGCTCCGTTTCTGCCGCCTGCAGCGCTGCCGCGATCACTTTATCCATATCGTAATACCGGTAGGAGCCCAGCCGCCCGCCGAAGATCACATTATTCTCTTTTTCCGCCAGAGCGCGGTATTTCTCATAGAGCGCGTTGTTCTTCTCGTCGTTGACCGGGTAGTACGGCTCCATCCCCGGATGCCACTCGGCCGAGTATTCTCTGGAAATGATGGAAAAATCCTTCGGATGCTCCTGCTCCGCCTCCGGCTCAAAATGTTTATGCTCGATCACACGCGTATACGGAACCTCCCGGTCCGTATAATTGATCACGGCGTTGCCCTGATAATTGGCTTCCTCCACGCGCTCCGTCTCAAAACGGACGCTGCGGTACTCCAGATGACCGTAGCAGAAATCAAAATACTCATCGATCATCCCGGTGTATACCACCTTGTCATAAGAATCCGCGTGTTCCTTCCGATACTCAAAAAAGTCCGTGTCCGTCATCACGTCCACATCGTCCAGCAGGATCTCCACCAGATTCGTGTAACCGCCGATCGGGATTCCCTGATAGCGGTCGTTGAAATAATTGTTGTCATAGGTAAAGCGAAGCGGCAGTCTGCGGATGATAAATGCCGGCAGATCTTTGCAGTCCCTGCCCCACTGTTTTTCCGTATAGCCTTTGACCAGCTTCTCATAGACATCCCGTCCGACCAGGGAGAGTGCCTGCTCCTCCAGGTTCTTCGGCTCCGTGATGTGAAGCTCGGCTACCTGCTCCGCGATCTTATCCTTCACCTCCTGCGGCTTTTTCAGATTCCACAGGCGGCTGAAGGTATTCATATTAAACGGCAGATTGTAAATCTCATCCTTATAAATCGCCACCGGCGAATTGATATAATGATTGAACTCCACCAGATCCGTGACATATTTCCAGATCACCTCGTCGCTGGTGTGGAAAATATGCGCGCCGTACCGGTGCACCTGAATTCCGTCCACATCCTCCGTATAAATATTTCCTCCGATATGGCTTCTCTTATCGATGACCAGGCACCGTTTGCCGGACTTTGTCATCTCATTTGCGAATACCGCGCCGAACAATCCGGCCCCCACGATCAGGTAATCGTATTTTTTCCCCTGCGCTTTCAGCTGCATCCGTCTCTCCTCCCTGCGCTGATGGATCATCCTCGCCTGCTCTTCTTTGTATGCGTCGCAGACCTCTCTGGCGTCTCCAGTCATGCGCATATGCCCCTTATCCAGCCAGATGGCCTTGTCGCAGAGTGATTTCACCGACTCGATGTTGTGCGAAACATAGAGCAGCGTCGTCCCGGTGGAAAGCATCTGCTGCATCCGCTCGTTGCATTTCCGGCGAAAACGCATATCGCCGACCTCCAGCACCTCATCCACGATCAGGATATCCGGGTTCACCACTGTGGCCACGGCAAAGCCGAGCCGCGCCTTCATGCCGGAGGAAAAATTTTTCAGCGGAGAATCCAGAAAACGATCCATATCGGCAAACGCAACGATCTCGTCAAAATGCTCCTCCATAAACGCCCTGGAATGCCCGAGCACCAGCCCGTTCAGATAAATGTTTTCCCGCGCCGTCAGATCCGGATCAAATCCGGCCCCCAGCTCGATCAGCGGAGCCGTCGTGCCGCGCACGACCACAGAACCCTTATAGGGCTTTAAGATGCCGCTGACTGTCTTCAGCAGCGTGGATTTCCCCGCGCCGTTCACGCCGACCAGCCCCCACGCTTCGCCGGGCTGCACCTGAAAACTGATGTCCTGCAGCGGCAGGAATTCCTGAAACATCAGCTCATGCTTCACGAGCTTGATCGCGTATTCCTTAAGGTCATTGGCCTTCTCGCTCGCCATATTAAACTGTACCGTCAGATCATTGACTTCGATAATCGGTGTACTCATGTTTATCCCTTTTCTATATATATAAAACGAATCGGTCCTTTGACCTCTGGAAGGTCCAGGTGCCGAAGATCAGCATCAGAAACGCCATGATCCAGCCGCCCCAGAATACCCGCGGCCCCGGAATATTCCCGTAATAAACCAGATCCCGGAACTGCGCCACGTAATAGTACAGCGGATTGAACGCCTTTACGAGAAAGCGCAGCGTATCCGGCAGGCGGTTGATATCATAGAGGATCGGCGTCAGATACAGCCAGGCGGTCATGACCGCGCCGTAAATATGCTCGACATCCCGGAAGAACACGTTGAACTGCGCCAGAAACAGACCGAGCCCGCAGCAGAACAGATAAATCTGAACTACCACCAGCGGGATCAGCAAAATGGTCAGGTAAAATCTGGCTCCTGTAAACAGCATCACCAGAAACAGCGCCCCGAAGGAAAAAACCATCTCGATCATGCATCCCGTAATGCCCGCCACGGTAAAAATGTATTTGGGCACATAGACCTTCTGCAGAAGAGCGGAATTCTTCGTCACGGACTTCATCGCGTGTGTCGTACTCGTCTTCAGGAAGTCATACATCAGGCGTCCCGACAGCAGATAGACCGGGTAGTTTTCGATCTCTTTTCCCAGGATATTGGAAAATACGATGGTCAGCACGATCATCAGCAGCAGCGGCTGCAGGATGGACCATGCATAGCCAAGAAAGCTGCGCCGGTATTTCAGCTTCAGGTCGCGCTTTACCAGCTCGATCATGAGATCTTTGTATTGAAAAAAGGTTTTGATACGATATTTTAAAAGCTTCATTATTTTTCCCGTGCCAGTTCTTTCCTTTACTGCAGTTTTTATAACAGACCGTATTTTATCATATCCGAATTTGCATTGCAACCGTTCCACGTTTTTCCTTCCGCCAAAATCCCCCTGATTCTCCTCATTTTCAATAAAATTCCACATATAAGGCGCGTTTTTGTTCATCTTGGTTTTGACAAGGCAAAACTGGTATGATACACTGTCTGAAATGGAAACAATACAGATAAAAAGCAGATACAAAAGACGATGAGGTGGCAAAGTTGGATAAGTACGAATACAATCTCAAGCTGGAAGAAATCGACAAGCTGGTAGACCAGGGCGATTATGATGCGGCGGCTAAGCTGGCGGACTCCATAGAATGGCGCCGGGTTCGGAATGTCCGCACATTGTGTCTGATCAGTGAGATTTACGAGGCTGCCGGGCAGCTTGACAAAAGTAAGGACATGCTGGTACGCGCGTACCGGAAGTCTCCGGTCGGACGCACGGTTCTCTATCGGCTGGTCGAAGTAACGACGGCCCTCGGACAGTTTGACGAAGCTCTGGAATATTATTCCGAATATGTACAGACCGCTCCACATGACAACAACCGCTATATTCTCAAATATATGATATACAAAGGCAGAGGAAGTTCCCCGGAAGAGCTGATTCCGATCCTGGAGGAATACCTCGGACAGGAATACACTGAGCGCTGGGCCTATGAGCTTGCGACCGTTTATCAGCAGGCGGGGCAGATACAGAAATGTCTGGCCGCATGCGACGATCTGGTTCTGTGGTTCCATTCCGGCAAATATGTGAAAAAGGCACTTGACCTGAAAAAACGCTACGCCATGCTGACTCCCAAGCAGCAGCAGATCTATGATGTCTGCCTGCAGGAGGACGCACAGAGCGATTATTTCGAAAACGAGGACGAGGAAGGCACTACTGTTCAGAATACGGATAATGCCGGCGACGAAGTGATCGCGGAAAACATCATTGCCCAGACCGAGAAAGAGATTGCGGAGGATGTTGCCGCGCGCAAGGCCGAGATGGAAAAGGCCGCGCAGGGCGCAAAGCCGGCCAGAGCCGCAGCTGCTCCGGCAAAGGAAGCCTTACCGGGATTGGAAGGTCTTGCCCCACTGACGGAGGAGGAAATGGATCCGGCTATATTCTCTCTTGACGAATCGGATGATACAGAGAATCCGGAGCAGGATGATCTGCAGGTAGAGCTCGCCAGAAGTGTGCGAAAAGTAATCTCCGGCGTGGCAAGGAATCCGGAATTAAATGAAGATGATGTCCCGGCCGCTGTGGAAGAACGGCTGAGAAATATTCAGGAACCGCCCAGACGCCGCGAAGAGCCGGAATCAAAAGCCGCAAAGCTTTCCATCGACGATATTCTTCTCTCTATGGGGGAAAAGGGCAGACAGGCAGCCGCGCAGGCCAGAGCACAAAGAGAAGCAGCTGAAGCGGCGGCAGCCTCCGCCAATACGGCAGAAGCGGCTGCTCCCGCAAACACAGCAGATCCTGTCAAAGAAGCCGCATCTGCAGACGAAGCAGGCTCTGCCCGGGAAGCTGAAAATGCGAACGAAACAATGCCGGTAAAGGAAGCCGTTCCCGCAGAGGCGCCGGATTCCGCAGACGAAGCCGTTCCCGCAGAAGCAGCAACGGAAGAAAAAACGGCCGGCGGAAGATCCATCGCGGCCGCTGCCACAGAAGAGCTGACAGCAAAACAGCTGGAAGCAATCCGCTATTCCAACCATCCGGAAAAGCTGCTGAAGAATCGGAGCGCTCTTCCGTCTTATTCCGAAGACACCGATCTTGGCATGACGTGGAGGATCGTCAATACCAAAGAAGAGCTTCAGGAAGCCGCACGGAAAGAACTGCTCGCAACCAGGACTATCCGGATCCCCACAGAAGAAGTAGCAGAAATATATTCTCATCAGACCGAAGGGATACAGGAAGATGCAGGCACCGCTCCAGAAGAGCCTGCTGCGTCAGATGTTTTGGAGAATACCGCCCAGTCCGATGCATCAGGCAGCACGGAAGCTGCCGTCAAAGACAATCCTGTACAGGCAGCTGCTGCGCAGGAAGCTGAGGCCGCCGCCGTTGAGGATGAAGATGAAGGCGGGGAATACTATGATGACCCATTAACGATTGAACCTTATCTTCGAGGGCTGTTTAGGGGCTTTACGGAAATAGACGGGCTGGAGGATCAGATCGCGAATGCGATTCTTCAGGCCATGGCCAAGGGCGACGACCGCACTTCCCGCACCGGAAATCTTCTGATCTTCGGACCGCATGGTTCCGGCAAGACAACGCTTGCGACCGGTATAGCTAAAGCGATCGCACAGGAAAAAGGCCTGAAAACTGCCAAAATGGCGCGCATTTACGCGTCGGATCTGAATCGCCGGGACATCGCGGCGACGATTGCAAAGATTGCCGGCGGTACACTGATCGTCGAGGAAGCGGGCGATCTGGACGATAATACTGTCGATCAGATGACCACAGCCATGGAGTTCCGCACAGACGGTCTGATTGTAATCCTGGAGGATGAGCAGAGATATGTGCACGAGCTTTTGATGAAGCACCCCCGCTTCACAATGAAGTTTACCGCACAGATTTACCTTCCTGTATATACGGCAGACGAACTGTCCATGTTCGCGCAGCAGCATGCGAACGACCTGGACTATATGATCAGTGAGGACGGCTTCGAAGTGATCCGGCAGAAAGTGGCGGCAGCAGCGCCCACTGAGACCCCGATGTCTGTAGCGGATGTCATTGCACTGGTAGATCAGGCAATCCGCCGCTCAAATAAATTCATGCGCAAGATGTCCATGGGCAAAAAGCGCTATGACGAGAACGACTACGTCCTGCTGTTTGCAAAGGATTTCAAATAGTCTTTTCAATCATAAAAACTGCCTTTTCCCGAAAGGGATTTGGTAGTTTTTTCGCAATAAAATATCAAATTAATTATTTTCAGATTTTTCGAGACAAATCCAAAAATTCATGTTATAATTGCTGTACCAATATACATGCTGTAAGGAGTACCGAGATTCCGGTAATCCAGGGAATCCTTATAAAACAAAATATAATAACGGGAGGTACTGCATATGGCAAAAAAAGTTGTGATTGCGATCGGCCGCCAGTTCGGAAGCGGCGGACATGAGATCGGAGAAAAGCTGGCAGGAAAGCTGGGCATTAAATTTTATGACAAGGAACTGATCAAGGTCATCGCAAAACAGAGTGGGCTGTGCGAGAAAGTCCTCGAAAGCTACGACGAAAAACCGACGAACAGTCTGCTGTATTCGATCGTAATGGACGTCTATCCGTCCGTTATGTACACAGGACCGACAATTGACCAGCAGATTTATCAGGCAAATTACGACACGATCAAGCAGCTTGGCGAGACCTCCTGTGTGATCGTCGGACGCTGCGCAGATTATATCTTAAGAGACTGCCCGGAGCTGGTCAGCGTATTTATCCACGCGGACGATGATTTCCGCGCGAAGCGCATTGCGGCAGAATATCAACTCCCGGACGCAAAGGTTCGTGATATGCTGGTAAAGACAGATAAGAAGCGCGCCAGCTACTACAATTTCCAGTCGGAGAAAAAGTGGGGCGCCGCTGTCAGCTACAATCTCTGCATCGACAGCAGTTCCATCGGTATCGAAGGAAGCGTAAAATTAATTGAGAATTACATACAGTGCCGCGGGCTGCTGTGATATTCGAATTACAAACGCGTGCCGCAGGCACACTGATGAAAGAAGCCGCTGTCCCATTCCTCCTGCGGATTGGGCGGCGGCTTTCATCACACAGCTTCTTACAAAGGCCCGCGCATAGAAAAATCGGAGGACCTTTGTCCTCCGATCCTATATTTTTATTTAATTTTGATTTTTTATTTATCTGTACGTTCTGTACGGTATCATGGAGAGTTCTCTTCCTGTTTATTTATAAATCCAATCATTCGTTTCTTTACACGAATCATCTTTTTTATAAATTCTGCGGCTTAATTTTTATCTTTTGAAGATTCATTCTTTTTTCTCTGAATCTGTATGCGAATGTGATTCTGATCTTTTTTGATCTTTTTTGATCTTTTTGATCTTTTTTGATTTAATTTCATCTCATAACTGAAATCGTTTTATCTGACAGGTATCTTATCTTATGCGGATACCTTTTTGCAGACCTTTTTCATCTTCTGATGTTCAAATATTCCGCGTGGATTCATTTCTCGTCTGAATCTCTTTTGTGAATGAAATTCGAAATCGGTATCGAATTTTTATAAATGACTCCTACTGAATCCTGTCAGTACAGGCCATTCCCCGATTCACATCTTTTACGCTGATGGCTTATATGCCGATGGCTTTTCTGCCAACCGATTTATTTATGATCTGGTCTGTCTGTTTTCACATTCGGCTGTTCTGATTTCTATTTTGAATTCTATTTTGAATTCTTTTTTGAATTCTTTTGTTTTTTATACGAACCTGCGAGTCCGTATCTCTTCTTCTTAGGATAAATGTGCTCTGCCGGCTGATTCCTTATGCTCTCCATCGATCGTTCTTTTACGATATCTCTTGAATCAGATTCGGCTGAGGTCTTCTCTACAGGAAACATCTATCCCGCCGCAATTGTTTTGAAGTAAAGAATGTGAGACTGTGTCCACTGGAATCGACCTCCTCTCTTTCCTGTCATCGTCTATAGGTTCTTGATCTATAGGAACAACATTTGTTTTGTTGATGGTTGTACTATATCATAGCTTTTTCGATTTGTCAACACTATTTTTGAAAATTTATTTAATTTATTTTATTCGAACTGTTTTTATTTTAATTGATATCTTAATTTCACGAATATTATATAAATTTCAGATAATTTGAGCAATTTAAAAAATTGCAGATTGAGTGTAAAAAACCGGGACAGGACCATTTCCATCGCCCATCCCGGAATGTTTGATTCTTATTCATTGATTTACTGTGTCTAAGCTGTCTATTCCGCGTACTCAGCCTGTCCGCAGGCAGAACTTTCTCGCTTCTTTCTCGCTGCTTATTTTCTCAATTTCCGCACCAAGGCTTCGAAGCTTTTCGTCGAAACACTCGTAACCGCGCTGGATATACGCGATATCGTCGATGGTCGTGATGCCTTCCGCGGCAAGACCTGCAATGACAAGCGCTGCGCCAGCCCGCAGATCCGGCGCGCTTAAGCGTGCTCCGGTCAGCTTCTCCACACCCGTGATGATCGCCGTGTTGCCCTCTACGCGGACATCCGCTCCCATACGGGTCAGCTCGTCCATATATTTAAACCGGTTTTCGAAAATGCTCTCCGTCACAATACTCGTCCCGCGTGCCAGCGCCAGCGTCACGCCGATCTGCGGCTGCATATCCGTCGGATAACCGGGATACGGAAGAGTCTTGACATTCGTGCTGCTTAAGCGTTTTGACGCCACAACACGCACCGCATTATCAAATTCCTCGACCTCACAGTCAATCTCCAGCAGCTTCGCCGTGGTCGCCTCCAGATGCTTCGGGATCACATTTTTCACCATCACATCACCCTTGGTCGCAGCCGCCGCGAACATAAATGTACCCGCCTCGATCTGATCCGGAATAATGGAATACTCAGTCCTGTGAAGCTTCGACACACCGCGGATACGAATCACGTCGGTACCTGCGCCGCGGATGTTGGCGCCCATGCTGTTCAGGAAATTCGCCACATCTACAACATGCGGTTCACGTGCGCAGTTCTCAATGATGGTGTAACCTTCTGCCATCGAAGCAGCCATCATGATATTGATGGTCGCGCCGACAGATACCGTATCCAGAAAAATATGACTGCCATGCAGATGATCTGCATTTGCAATGATAAAGCCGTTGCGAATCGATACCTTTGCCCCCAGCGCCTTGAACCCCTTGATATGAAGATCAATAGGCCTGCTGCCTATGTTGCAGCCGCCGGGAAGCGGTACTTCAGCCTTTTTGTATTTGCCAAGAAGGGCTCCGATCAGATAATAGGAAGCCCTGATTTTCTTAATATATTCGTAATCAACACTGACATCTCCGATATCCTTACTGTTCAGCATGACCGCATGGCGTGTGATCCGCTCCACGCGGACGCCGATGCTCTCCATCGCTTCCAGAAGGACATTGATATCCCTGACATCCGGCAGATTGTCGATCAGCACGGTATCATCGGTCATAATAGCCGCCGCAAGAATACCGAGAGCCGCATTTTTTGCCCCGGAGATCTCCACCTCGCCTGCCAGCGGGATGCCTCCTCTGATGATATACTGTTCCATAAGTTACCTCTGCTATTTTTTATCCATACTCCCAACGTCTGGCTGTCCCTGTCGTTTTGTCCACTCGTAACTGTTCAGTACCTTCTCAGTTACATCCATTCAGGTCCCGGAGATTCCGATTCTCCCCTTCCGAAGATCTCCCTGCAACCGGACAGAAAACGACTTGTCGGCTCCTGCCCGTCCGCGCGCATAATTATAGTAAACGACGTAAGTCGTTTTACTTTGCGCCAGACGCGAGGCTGCGAAGCTGCCATTCCATGCGCGTCTGTGTGCATATATAGTGAATGACAAAAGAATTTTGTTATTCACTATATACCCGACAGGGAAATTCAGGAACCTTCCTGGGGGATAAAAATGCACGGCCGCAAAACGAAATTAGTATCAGTATACCACATTTCATTAAATTGTAAACAAAAATTCACAGTTAATCATTTTTTCGTCATAATGAACCAAACGTATATTCGGGTGTGACATTCCGGTTTTTTCTGCAATTCCGGTGCAAATATAACTGTTTCGTAACTTCTCAGGTGTATGTGAAGAATGCTCGTCTGAAGTCAAAAAGAATGCGATCGGCCTGTTTCAGGCAGGGAAAGCGTCTGACGCCCGATAATGCCAAAAAAAAGCAAAAAACATTTCAGCGTTTTTTTCGCACAGAAGCCCGGGGTTCCTGCTTCTTCCGCACGCTGAACCCGAAGCTTCCCAGTGTTTTCCCCAACTCATAGTAGGTGCCGTGGGAATACACCATCAGCTCCGCGTCGTTCAGCCGCAGCTTTCCTTTGTCGTCCAGATAGCGGTCGTCCACATCGACGCCGAGCACTTCAGCTACAAACATATGATGGGAGCCGAGCTCCAGCACATCCCTGACACGGCACTCGATGTTGACCGGGCTTTCCGCGATCAGCGGCGCGCCGACGTGCACAGCCGGTATGGCGGTCAGATGCGCTTCTTTGAATTTATCCACGTCACGGCCGGAGCGGACACCGCAGTAATCGGCAGCCCGCGCCAGTTTTTTCGTCGTCAGATTGATCACAAACTCGCCAGTCTCACGGATGATCGAATATGAATAACGCTCCGGCCGGATGGAGATGGAGACCATGGCCGGATTCGTACATACCGTCCCCGCCCAGGCGACGGTAATGATATTGGGGCGTTCTTCAGCAGCACAATGCAAAGCATTCTTTGGATCGCGGCTGCGTTCTGCCGCCGAAGCTATGCAAGGCCGCGCGCAGCTCACCATCACGGCCGGCAGCGGATAAAGCATGTTGCCGGGCTTCCAGTTCTGTCTGCTCATTTCTCACGCCCCCGTGATCTGGCTGATGCCGGTCATCAGAGACGGGATCAGCTGCTTTTTGCGGGAAACCACGCCCTTTAAATAAGCGCTCCCGTTTTCCAGCTTTTCATGGAAGGATGCGTCAATAATATCCTCAGCGTCTTTTCCAAAACAGATCAGATCCGTCCCTTCCTCTATGATATTCGTCATCATAAAGCAGACCATATCCAGCTCTTTTGAGTCGACCAGATTTTTAAGGAATGGTACGATCCGATCCCGGATGCCCTGCAGCTCCTCCGTGCTCATAAACGTGATCTGGCCGACGCCGATATTCCGGTCACCCACTTCAAATTTCTTGAAATCCTGATAGCAGATCTCCTCCGCCGTCTTTGTGGAAAGATCGCTGCCCGCGGCAAACATTTTCTTTGCGAAATCTTCACACTCGATCCCGGCAATCTTTGCCAGCGCATTGGCAGCCGCAACATCCATCGGCGTGCAGGTCGGCGAGCGGAAGATCAGCGTGTCAGAAAGGATTGCGCTGCACATCAGCCCGGCAATGTCCTCCGGTATCTCAATGCCATTCTCAAAAAACATCTGATAGATGATCGTACAGGTGCAGCCGACCGGCTGATTGCGGAAATAGACCGGATTGATCGTCTCCAGCGAACCGAGCCGATGGTGATCGATAATCTCCATGATCTCAGCGTCAAGCACATTATCTACCGCCTGAGAGACCTCATTGTGATCCACCAGGATCAGATTGCGTTTGCGCACTCCCAGGAGGTTCCGCCTGGAGATCATTCCCACATAGCTTCCGTTCCGGTCCAGGATCGGGAAATCACGGTAACGCTTTTTGGACATCGTATCGCGGATTTCCTCCGTATAATCGTCGAGACGGAAGGTCAGGAGTTTTTCTTCTTCCCGCATAAAAAAGCTCACCGGCATGCTCTGGTTGATCAGGCGCGCCACCGCGTAGGTATCCAGCGGCGTCACAATGATCGTGCAGCCCCGCTCTCTGGCCATGCTCTGGATCGTGCGGGAAACAGGCGCACCAAGGCAGACGACAATGCAGCCCGCCTGCATTTCGATCGCGCAGAGCTGTCCCTCGTACCGGTTGCCAAGGATGACCATATCGTGCTCATCTATATAATTCTCCATCACATCCGGGTTGGCCGCGGCGATCACGACCTTACCGTTTTCAAATACACCGTCCGGGTCGCCGACGATCATTTCCGCTTCCAGCGTCTCCAGAATGTTCCGATACGGCGTCTTCGCGGTAGAAACGATCGAGCTGGAATACTCCTCCATGTAGGATTTTGCGATGTCGTTGATCGTGATCAGGCCTTTCAGCTTGTTTTTGGAATTTGTGATCGGAAGGGTAAAGATATTCTGCTCCTGCATCAGCGTCCATGCGCGTTTCAGGGAAATATTGCTGCGCACGCCCTCGACCTTACGGATTTCCATGTCCTTGACACGCGTTCCTATGTTTTCCAGTAAAATCGGTGCTTTCGCATGAAAACGCTCCAGCACATACTGGGTCTCCGCGCTGATCCGTCCGGCGCGGGCCGCCACATAATTATAAGACGGCGGCAGGTCGCCCTGCCCCTTAGAAAATTCTTCACCCTGCCCATCAGAAGGCACTCTGCATTGCCCATCAGAAGAATCTTCACATTGATTCTTCAGGTAAGCGTACGCGATCGCGGAACAGATGGAATCTGTATCCGGATTTTTATGTCCCACTACGCAGACCGTTCGCTTCCGCTGCTTCTGGCTGCCAGATCCGGCCTGATCTTTTTTTGTCTCTGTCGATGTCATCTTTTCTTCTTTTGCCATGAAAATTATTCCTCATTCCATACGAACTGTTCGCAAAACGTAATTATTCAGGACAGTACCTCGCACTTGCTGCGAGGTACGTATGAAAGTATATAACATGTGGGGAAAAGCCCCATCGCGAAGCGATTTTAAATGGGCTTTTCCCTCGTAACTGTGAAGGTACTGAACAGTTACCGCAAAACATTCAACCCATACACAGTTCTTCTTCATCCGATTTTTGTCATCGTTTCGTAACTGCTCAGTGCCATAACTGTTCAGCGCCATCACCGTTACGTCCTTTTCAGTCAATCGGGCGTTCACTCCGCCCCCTGCTCGGTCACCCGGGCAAAGATCAGCGGCTTCTTTTCCGGCGCTGTCCTGCCGACTGACACAGCTTCCAGAAAACGCGCTTTCGCGGCGTCCACCTTTGCCGGATCGGAGGTAAACAGTGTAGCGATCGGTTCGCCTTTTTTCACAGAATCCCCGGTCTTTTTCTTCAGAATAATACCCGCGAGCGGATCGATCTCGCTCTCCTTCGTCTCGCGTCCTGCTCCGAGAAGCATCGCGGCAATCCCGATTCCCGCGGAATCCATCTTTGTGATATAGCCGCTTTTTTCTGCCGTCACATCCACTTCTACGGAAGCGCGTCCGAGCTTTTCCGGATGACGGACACATTCCGCGTCGCCGCCCTGTGCCTCGATCATGGCAGCAAGCTTTTCCAGCGCCGCCCCGGAATTCAGCGCATCCTGCGCCATTTTCCGGCAATGATCCAAATCTCCGTCCCCGGCGAGGTACAGAAGCTGAGAGGCAAGCGCGAGGCTCACTTCGGTCAAGTCCTTCGGCCCCTGTCCGCGCAGAGTGCGGACCGCTTCCTCTACCTCAAGGGAATTCCCGATCTGGTACCCCAGCGGGATATCCATATTCGTGATCAGCGCGGCGATCCGTTTCCCGTTATGTACACCGATCGCCACCATCTTTTCTGCAAGAAGGACAGAGTCCTCGACCGTCTTCATGAACGCGCCGCTGCCCGTCTTGACGTCGAGCACGATGCAGTCGCTCCCGGCCGCCAGCTTTTTGCTCATAATGGAAGCCGCGATCAGCGGGATGCTGTCCACCGTGGCGGTCACATCGCGGAGCGCATACAGTTTTTTGTCCGCAGGCGCCAGGTTCGGCGACTGTCCCGTCACCGCAATTCCTGTGTGCCGCACCACATCAAGAAATTCTTCCTTTGAAAGCGAGGTGCGCGTCCCGGGGATGGATTCCAGCTTGTCAACTGTGCCGCCGGTATGCCCCAGCCCGCGGCCGGACATCTTGGCCACGGTACACCCGCAGGCCGCCACGACCGGTGCGACGATCAGGGTCGTCTTGTCCCCGACGCCGCCGGTGGAATGCTTATCCACCTTCACGCCCGGCAGATCGGACAGATCCAGCTGCTCGCCGGATTTCGCCATTGCGTCCGTCAGAAGCGCCGTCTCCTCATCCGTCATTCCTTTAAAATACACGGCCATCAGAAACGCCGACATCTGATAGTCCGGGATGTCGCCCTTCGTGTAGCCTGTGATCATCCATCGGATCTCCTCCTCCGACAGGGCAAGGCCGCTGCGTTTCTTCATAATAATATCATACATTCTCATCAAAAATCTTCCTCCACTAATTGTTACTATTCACGGCCATTTACAGATCTTTCGGTCCGAAATTCAGCGGCAGCAGCTCTTTCAGCGCATAGCTCTGATAGTCCTGCAGGCTGCGCGCCAGAATGATCCGGAAACTCTCCGGATCGCAGAACTCCGCCATCACCTGCCGACAGACGCCGCACGGCGGCGCAAAGCTGTCCAGCTCCATCTCCACCTCAGCCTCCGCGCAACGCGCAGCGTTTTTTGCATCGCGGCTGCATTCTGCCGCCGAAGCTTTCCCCTTCTCATTTTTAGAGTATCCTCCGACGATCGCAATCTGCCGGAAGCTCCGATACCCTTCTGAGACCGCCTTGAAAAAGGCGGTGCGCTCGGCACAGACGGTCGGTGTGTAGCTTGCGTTCTCAATGTTGCATCCGAGGAAAATCTGCCCGTCCTCCGTCTCCAGCGCCGCTCCCACAGAAAAATGGGAATATGGCACATAGGCACGCTGCCGCGCCTCGAATGCCATTTTTATCAATTCCTGATCCTGCATCTTACTTCATCTCCTGTTCTGCCAGCGCGAATCATCCCTTTCTGCTCCGCCTGACATAAATCTCTCCTAAAGCAGAGGGAAATCTGTGCTCTCAGCGCTTTACTTCTTTCCAGAAGCTCTTGCCGTCCAGGCTCTCCGGAATGCCGAACATTTCCAGCACAGTCGCGGCGATATCCGCAAAGCTGCTCCTGGTGCCGATGGAAACGCCCGGCCGCACGCTCTTGCCGTACAGGAGCATCGGCACGTATTCGCGTGAGTGATCCGTACCCGGAAATCCGGGATCGCAGCCATGGTCGGCAGTGATCAGCACGACGTCGTCGTCATTTAATTTCTCCATCATCTGCCCCAGCTGCTGGTCAAAAAGCGTCGCGGCGGCCGCGTAGCCGTCGATGTCGTTGCGATGTCCGTAAAGCATGTCAAAGTCCACCAGATTCACGAAGCAGAGCCCCGTGAAGTCCTCATCCATCAGGGCCAGCGTCTTGTTCATGCCGTCCTCATTGTCCGAGATCGGCGTCGTGTGCGCGATGCCCTGCCCTGCAAAAATATCATTGATCTTCCCGACCCCGTACGTGTCGAAACCGTGCTCCGTCAGGCTCACAAGCATCGTACGCTTCGGAGGGATGAGTGAAAAATCATGACGGTTCCGGGTTCTCGTAAAATCGGAAGCATTCGTTCCCACAAAGGGCCGCGCGATCACGCGCCCTACGCCGTGCTTTCCCTGCAGGATCGCACGCGCCTTCCGGCAGTCCTCATACAGCTCTTCGAGCGGTACAACCTCCTCGTGCGCCGCGATCTGAAACACGCTGTCCGCCGAGGTGTACACGATCAGATCGCCTGTTCTCATATGCTCTTCGCCGTAATCGCGGATCACATCCGTGCCGGAATACGGCTGATTGCAGAGCACGCCGCGCCCGGTCTGTTCCCGGAACGGTGCGAGCACTTCTTCCGGAAAGCCCTCCGGATACACCGGCATCGGCTCCGGTGAGATCATACCTGCGATCTCCCAGTGTCCGATCGTCGTGTCCTTGCCCATCGAACTCTCCTGCAGCCGTCCGTAAGCGGCGATTGGAGATTCCATAGCAGCCGCGCAACGCGCAGCGTTTTTCGAATCGCGGCAGGTCACACCGTCAATATTAAACATCCCGAACCGCTCCAGGTTCGGCGTGTCGTAGCGGTCTGATTTTACGATTGAAGCCAGCGTATTGGCTCCGACATCCCCAAACAGATCCGCATCCGGCTCGTAACCGATGCCGAAGCTGTCGAGGACAATGAGAAATACCCGTTTGATATCCATGCGACATCCTTCCTCTCTGAACCCTTATATTTTCTGAACCCTTATATTTTCTGAACCCTTATATTTTTTTGAATACTTATGTTTTTCTAAACCTTTATATCCGCTTAACCAAAAAAGCCGCAGGCAGTTCATTTTTCGCTGCTGTCCCTCCGCAGCATTAGGAAGACCAGACCATTTCTCCTGACCGAACCATTTCATCCCCCGGCACTCGTTTTATGCGATCTCCATCGCGACCTTCACCATATCGTTGAAGCTGGTCTGGCGCTCCTCGGAGGTCGTCACCTCGCCGGTCACCATGCTGTCCGAGATCGTGCAGATCGCCAGCGCATTTTTCCCGGCGCGGGCTGCGTTCATATAGAGCGCCGCCGCCTCCATCTCAACTGCAAGCGCGCCCATCTTCTGCCATTTCTCTGTCGTCGGACGGTCATTGTAAAAAACATCCGCTGAGACCAGATTGCCGACGCGGTAATTCACGCCCATTGCCTCGGCTGCTGCCGCTGCATTTTTGAGCAGCTCATAGGAAGCGATCGGGGCAAATGTACCAGGCAGCTCGAACTGCGCCGCATAGTTGGAATCCGTGCACGCTCCCATGCCAAGTACCAGGTCGCGGATCTTCAGATCCGGCTGCAGCGCCCCGGCCGTGCCGATGCGGATAATATTTTCTACATTATAAAAGTGAAACAGTTCATAGGAATAAATGCCGATTGACGGCATTCCCATACCGCTTGCCATCACGGATACCCTTTTCCCCTGATACAGGCCGGTGTAGCCATTGACGCCGCGGACGTTGTTTACCAGTACCGCATCCTCCAGAAACGTCTCCGCAATGTGCTTCGCACGCAGCGGATCTCCCGGCATCAGGACTGTCCTTGCAAAATCTCCCGGTAATGCCGCAATGTGTGGGGTAGGTGTCTGACTCATAATAAAATTCCTCCTTATTATTATATTAGGTATTAGTATTTTTTTACATATCTGTTTCCAACACAGTTTATCACCATATGTGCATAACAGACAACTGTTTTTTTAATTTTGAACAATTTTATGTCATTTTAACTATGTTTTTACTTTTTGTTCATATTTTATTCATATTTCATTGTTATGATGCTATCAGATTCAAACAGGAAGCACCACAAAACATCAGATGGAATGCTTCCCCGAAAATCGACAGACAGATAAATTTTTTCATAATAGCCCTCGGTATGCCAGATGCCGGGGGCACTCCTCATGTTACAGGGTATTTTTCAGCTCCGCGTCTGCAGAAAAGCCCATTCTTTCTGCCCCGCCTCATCGCTCGGATAATTCTGCACATAAACTTCCGCTTTTGCCGCTGCTGTCGCATAATCCAGCTTTTTCTCATATGCGACGATCTCATTGAAGTACAGTTCCTGCTTTCCGTCCGTCCCGTCCAAAGCAAGTCCCAGACTGATATAGGAAAGCGCCGTGTCATAGTCGCCCTTCTGAATCGCGCACATGGCAAGGCCATTATAGCATTCCGCGCTCTCTCCGAATTCGTCCTGAATCTGCTGATAAATGGCAAGTGCGTGCGTGTAATCCTCCTGCGCCAGATACACTTTGCCGATCAGGTACATGGCCGGTTCATAGTTCTCCTCCACCGGTCCGATCAGCATCTGCTGCGCCTCGTCATAATTACCAAGGTAATAATAAATTCGTCCCTGATTATAATAATATTCGGTGTCGTCGCCTTTCAGACTCTGCGCCGCCTGTAAATACGTCACGCCGACCGCGGAAAGATTCGCATTATAATAACTCTCATAAATATTCAGGTACAGATCATAGTTGCCGGAATCCAGCGCCACAGCCGCATCAAAATCCGCAGCGGCTTCTTCCGTCTGCCCTTCGGTCAGATAACTCGCGCCTCTTAAAAAATACGCGTCCGCATTCCCATCCTCAGAATCCTCCAGAAGAGCCGTACAGGTATCGATCACATCCTCATAATTCTCCAGACGGTACTGGGCCGTAGCCAGATACAGGCGGATATCCTCCGTATTGGATGGCATGCGGCTGTCCGTGTTCGCCAGTGCCTCCGTAAACGCCTCCTCCGCGCTCTCATACTCCCCGAGTCCCATATAGGCCAGACCAAGCCCGCGATATGCCAGCACCAGCTGCTCTCCCGCATCAATGGCCTCCTCAAAAAGCTCCTGCGCTTCGCTGTAGCTGCCTTCCTCCAGTGCAGCCAGCCCTGCCACCGTATTCTCTCCTGTCGCGCCGCCCATCGCGCAGCCGCCTGCAAATACGGCAAGCAGCATCACCGCCGCGCAGGCTGATGCGCGGAATTTTATCCTGTTCGTTGATCTTGTCGTCCAATGCATGTTGTTTCCCCTCATCAATATTTCCCCTGATTTGTTGCTGTTTGGATCAGCCTTTAGCAGATAAATCTGCACATCAGTCTTTTCATTTTGTTGCTGTTCAGGACTTTTAATACATCTTAGCACAGCTGAAAAAATTAGTAAAGTTTAAAGGTTGCAATGCACCTGTTTTCTGCTATAATCCTTTCATGATAAAAATGAAAGATAACATGATTCCGAAAAACAATATTCCTGTTTTGATCAGGCAGACCTGCCTTCTGATCCTCCTTTTCTGCTTTGCCCTGCCCGTCTGCTCAAGTGCAGCTCCGCTATCATCCGGACTCTGCAGAATTGCAGATATTGTCAGCGACGAGAAACTGTATATCGAATATGCCCGCCAGAGCTGGCGTTTTTCGAAGCTATTGGCATACAATACAGACAACACGGATTCAACTCTTTCAAATCCTTATGAAAAAGGCGGAAGCTGCGAGGATTTCGTGTTGTACATTCAGACGGACAGGGTATACAGTAAGCTGGCTGCTGAAACCATCGCGGAGTGGATATCCGTCTCCGATGACAATGAGCTGGTTTATGATGAAGATGCGCTGAACGAATGGGTGCAGGATCTGGCCGATCAGTACAACACGCTGGAAAACGGGCGGGAGTTTACGACAAGCCCTGGCGAGACTATCTCGATCACTAAGGGAAATTACGGCTGGAGCATGGATGCGAACGCTACAGCGGAGCTGATCCTGGATCTGATCAGGGAAGGCGGCAGCGGCAGGGTCATGACGGAGGCCGTGTGGACACAGACAGGCGCAGTTTTTACTCTGGAGGGCGACATCGGCGACAGCTACATTGAGGCCGATCTCACCAACCAAAAAGTATGGTTTTACAAGAACGGCGAGCTTCTGGGCGAATCTGACTGTGTCAGCGGCGATTATGAAAACAGCCGGACACCGGAAGGGATTTATACGATTTATTATATGAAATCGCCCGCTACCTTACGGGGCGCGGATTACGTGTCTGAAGTGGATTATTTTATGGCTTATTTCGGCAACTACGGTCTGCACGACGCCTCCTGGCGCTCCGAATTCGGCGGCGACATTTACCTGACCGACGGTTCCCACGGCTGCATCAATCTGCCGGATGAGATGGCGAAGCTGCTCTATGAAAACATAGATTACGGGTATGTAGTGGTGACGTATTATTAATAGAGAAAAAAGGCAGAAAAATATATCAAAACAGCAGGAGAAAATAATATGTACAGTCTCGTAGATCAGCTTCTAAACAAATCAAAAGAAGCGTTTACTATGTCAATAGAATTATATAACAAACCAACCATTCGCTACCGGGTGGAAGGATTTAGTATGTTCATATGTAATGCATGGGAACTTATGTTAAAAGCTCATTTAATAAAAATTTCAGGTGAAAGCAGCATATATTTCCCAAATCATCCTGAACGTACGCTTGCTTTATCTGATTGTATAAAAAAGATTTTTACAAATGACAAAGATCCCTTGCGTATTAACCTGGAAAAAATAATTGAATTAAGAAATACAAGTACACATTTCATAACAGAAGAATATGAAATGGTTTACGTGCCACTTTTTCAGGCCTGTGTCCTAAATTATAATGATAAGATGCTGGAATTTCATAATATTGATACAGGCATTAGAATTTATTGTCGAACAACTTAAAAAAGATCCTGATCATATATTAGACAACATAAAAAAATAAGCTAACCCCAAGGGCAAAGGAATTCTAAGTCCTGCGACCTACTCCCATTCGGGAACCCAGCCTTATCCTTCACGAGTTAACTTATTTGTATTATATATTATTCATCTAAAAAAGTCAATTATGTATTGACTTGCAAACATTCTATTAAGGAGTCGATTTTCATGTTTACAAACTGGTTTTACAGCCTGCAGGACTACATCAGCAGCTCCGTGCCGCTCGTTGTGGCATTTTTGCTGAAAGTGCTGCTGTGCATTATCGTTTATCTGATTGGCAGAAGGGTGATCGCCTGGGCGGTAAATGCGTTCCGGAAGATGCTTACCCGCACGAAAATGCAGGCCGGTGCGGTCACGTTCTCCTGCTCCATGTGCAAAATCCTGCTGTACTGCGTCCTGGTGCTCTGGATCGGCATGCAGTTTGGTGTAACGGAAGCCTCTGTTGCAGCCCTCGTGGCATCCGCCGGCGTCGCGATTGGCCTGGCATTTCAAGGCGGCCTGTCCAATCTGGCCGGCGGGTTTATGATCCTCGTCTTTCAGCCGTTCCACGTCGGCGATTATATCATCACGCAGGGGATGGAAGGCACGGTGCAGAAGATCGAGATCATGTACACCACGCTTTTGACGACCGATACCCGGCGCGTCATCGTTCCCAACGGCACGCTCGCAGATAATGTCATGGTCAATGTCACTGCCGCCGACCGGCGCAAGCTTGAGGTCAAAGCTTCCATTTCCTATGAGGATAGTCTGGAGACGGCCAAAAAAGTGCTGGAGGAACTGATTGAAGAAAATCCGGACGTCCTGCACGAAGAAGAGCATCTCGTCTTTGTCTCGGAGCTGGGGGACAACGGCGTTGTGCTGGGACTGCGCTGCTGGGTACCTACGGATCAATATTATCCGGTGCTCTGGTGGATGAACGAGCGCATTAAGCTCCGCTTTGATGAAGTGGGTCTGCACATTCCCTATCCGCAGATGGATGTGCATGTGTGTGAAAGCAAAAATCAGGAAATGTAGTGCATATCATCCGTCAGGGAAGTCACCCCGGTCTTCGCCGCAGCCACATTGATGTTTGTGGATGCCTAAGGCCGCGTAATGTCTTAACTCCAGTATCAGGAAAAGGCTAATTGTAAATCGGCTTTTTTCTCGTAACAGTGAAGGTACTAAACAGTTAAGGTACTAAACAGTTAAGAACGATTCAGAAAGGAGATTTCACATATGAAAAACCAGACACCCCAACACAAAGAAACCGGCCTCATCCACATTTACTGCGGCGACGGCAAGGGAAAGACCACGACCGGTATGGGCTTATGCGCCCGCGCAGCCGGATACGGTCTGCGTGTTCTGATCTATCAGTTCATGAAAAACAATTCCACCAGTGAACGAAATGTTCTGAAGCTCTCTGAGAATATCACCATCGTGGACGGACTGGCGCAGGAAAAATTCAGTTTTCAGATGACACCCCAAGAAAAGACGGAGAGAAAATCGTATTATGAAAACCAGCTGCGGGCAGTCACGCAGAAGGCTGTTGATGAGAATTATGACGTGCTTTTTCTTGACGAAGTCATCTATACCATCCGCGCCGGGCTGCTCGATGAAGCACTGCTTCTTGAATTTCTGAAAAAAAAGCCCGCACTGCTCGAAGTGATCCTGACCGGCCAGGGGCCGAGCGAGGCACTGATCGAGTGCGCGGACTATGTCTCTGAGATTCGAAAGGTTAAGCATCCGTTTGACAAAGGGCTGCGGGCGCGGAAGGGGATTGAGAGTTAAATTGCACCCGCTGCCAGCAGCAGCGCTCTTACGCGGATTTTGCTGGCAACCAGTTCAATCCTTATAAACCATTCACAACATTCGCGGGCCGCTCTCCGCGGCTGACCCGTTCGAATGCAGTCCAGATGTTGCGGTGTCCTTTTCGGAATACTCCCGTCGTTACCCCGCCGATGTGCGGGGAAAACAAAAGGCGGCTTTCCGCTTCCGCGGACAGTCCCAGCAGAGGGTGGTCAGCTGCGACCGGCTCCGGCGCCACGGTGTCCAGTCCCGCTCCGGCAATCCAGCCTTCGTTAAGCGCCCGCCCCAATGCTTCATTGTCGACCATCTCCCCGCGCGCCGTGTTGATCAGCAGCGCGTTCGGGCGCATCGCCCGCAGAAAAGCTTCATCAACCATCCCGACTGTGTCCGGCGTCACCGGGACATGGATGCTGATGATATCGCAGGCAGCGATCATTTCCTGCCGCTCCATCCAGTTCACATGATATTTCTCCTCATCCTCCACCGATTTTCGGTGGGCGGCATTATAGAACACTTCGCAGCCAAACGGTTCCAGTCTTTTTGCCACCGCTTTCGCGATGTCGCCAAAACCGATCAGGCCAACCCGGCACTCGCCAAGCTCTGTGATCCCGTTTACCATCATCGATTCTTTCCGCTGAATCTGCTCTCCTGCACGGACAGCCCGGTCTCCTGCCGTCACGTTTCGCAGCAGGCCCAGCATCAGCAGGATCGTCTGCTCCGCCACCGCATCTGCATTTACGCCCCGGTTGTTGCAGACATAGATACCTCTTTTCGCAGCAGCCTCACAGTCAATGCCATTGTAAGCCACGCCTTCTGAATGAATGATCCGCAAATCCGGCAGCTGCGCGATCAGACTCTCCGGCACTTTCGCGATCGCATCCGCCGCCAGGAACAAAGCATCCTGTATTTTCTCGCCGGGCAGCCCCGTCAAAGCCTGATTTACTTCCTCCATCGTAAAATAAATCTTTTCTACAGAATTCGCGAATTCTGTGTTTGGATAGAATTTCTCAAAACGTTCCCGGTTTCCTATTAATATTGCTTTCATAAAACCATGCCCCCTCACATCTTCGGAGATTTTCATCTCCGTTATTTCCGCCGCGATCAATGGCCGGCGCTCCCGATCAGCACTTCTTTTCCTTTGAAAGCAAACCCGTACTTCCGGACTTTTTTGACGCCTCTTGCTTTCAGATCCGCCTCATATTTTTTGTCCTCGATCTGGTCAAGGGCGCGCCTGATCGTATCCTCCAGTGTCTCCTCTTTCTGAGGATCAAACACTTTAAATTCGATGACTATACCATCCTTCGATTTATCCTTTGGCTCAATACAGACATCATATCGCCCGAACCCGCTCTCTCTGTTTGACGTCAGAATGTGCGTGTGGTACAGGTCCGCAATGATTCCCAGTGTGAAGCCGTGATAAAACTGTTCTGCCTTTTCACCCTCAGTAGAATGGCTTCCCACATCAAAATAGCTGAACGTATACAACGTTACCTTTTGCAGATAACGCTGCATTCCCTCCAGATTCCCGCAAAGCAGCATACGGATGAACTCCGTATATTCATCATAAGATTCAGAAAACCATTTTTTTACCAGCTTGTACAACGCTTCCCGTACTTCATAATTTGTCAGGGAAATTTCATACCCTTCCTCTGTTCGCTTTACCGTCTTTACATATCCTGTCGTCAAAAACCAGCTCCAGATGGTTTTCGAATCACCGCGAAGCTCCGCATAAGTAATAGACTCATCAATCTCGGTCTTTATGGTTCCACCTGCAAGAAGTGTCTCGAATTCATCCTTTACCTTGACAGAGCCTTCCCTCACCAGTTTTCCAACCAGTGCATTCCCGCTGGTATTCATCCAGAAAGGCTTCAGGCATTTTTCACTTAAGAAGTTCAGAATAGACCACGGATTGTATATCTCACTCTGGCTGCCAAACTGAAATCCATCATACCAGTATTTCACTTCCCCTTTTTTATCCGCCAGATCATACGTCTCCAGTGCAGCAAATACCTCACCCTCCGTAAAACCAAAGCATGTCTGGTACATATCTACCGTTGTCGTCACAACGCGTGGGTTATTGAGGTCAGAAAAAATGGATTCCTGTGTAATTCTTGTAATACCTGTCATAAGGCCGCGGTCCAGATAAGGATTATCCTTAAAAGCGGCATGGAACATCCGCCGCGTGTATTCGATCGCCTCTTCCCAATAGCCCGCGGTGTATGCCTCCAGCATGGGAGTGTCATACTCGTCGATCAGGATCATGACCTTTTCGCCAAAATGCTCATACATGCACTTTGAGAGGAAACGGAATGCATGCATACACTCTTCATCCCCGGCCTTTTTTTGCACGACAGATAAAAAATCCTCTTTATCCGCCGCCGAGAGTTTCTCCGATTCCAGTAAATAGGAGTGCCTGTCGAACAATTCAGCCAGCAGCATCCGAATGACCGTTTTCATGCTTTCATAGCTCTTCTGTTTCACATTTGCCAGACTGAAATTGATGACCGGATATCTGCCCTGCAGTTTACGAAGATTTTCATCCTCCCACACAGCCAGTCCCTGAAAGAGGCCGGAGCAGTCTGCATAGCGGTTTGAGAAAAAGGTCTCCACCATACTCAGAGTCAGGGTTTTCCCAAATCTCCGCGGTCTCGTGATCAGCGTCACCTGATCCGCGCTCTCATACCAGTCTCTGATAAAATAAGTCTTATCAACATAAAATACATTCCTGTTTATCATATCTGAAAAATCCGTGATTCCAAGAGCAACCTTTTTCTTCGAGGATTCCATAGAACAGCCTCCTTCCCCCAACACACGTCCCTGCTGTCATGTATGTTATGATTATACACAGCCCCAAAGCAAAAAACAACCGCTGTTTTCAGTCTATAAAATCCTGTACAATCGTTGCGCCGCGATCAGCGAATTGCGCACCATATCCTCCATGGCCTGATCCGTAAAGTAGGCTGCGTGCGGCAGCATCAGCACATTCGGCATCGCGTTTAGAATCGCCATCTCGTGATGGTTCACCATCTGGTTTTTGTGGTCTCTGTAATAAATGCTGCGGTCGCCGTCAAAGACATCCAGTCCTGCTCCGGCCAGATGGCCGCTCTCCAATGCTTCGATCAGGGCTTCCGAATCAACCAGCGGCCCGCGCGCCGTATTGATCAGCACCGCGCCTTCTTTCATGGCCTGCAGCCGCTCCCGGTTCATAAAGTGGTAAGTCTCCTCATTTGAAGCAAGGTGCAAAGAAAGAATGTCACTCTTTTGCAGCAGCTCCTCCAGCGGGCAGTATTCCGCAAACAGCTCCATCTCCGGCTTTTCATGCCGGTTCCAGTAAAGCACCTTACATCCAAATCCCGCAAGATGCTGCGCTGTCGTAATGCCAATCCTGCCCGCACCCAGGATCCCCACCGTCATGTTCGGCAGCTCCCGTCCCCGAAGACCCGGCATGGTGTAATCCTGCCCGGCATAACGAAGCAGCATCGGCTTCACATGGCGAAGCAGCATCAGCATCATCATGATCGCATAATCCGCCACACTCGCCGGCGAATAGGAAATATTACTGACCGCAATCCCCAGCTTTTTCGCGTACGGCACATTCATATGTTCCATGCCGATGGTACGCGTCACGGCAATCCGGACGCCGTTGGCATAATACTGATTCCACAGCTCGGGCGTCAGCACCGTGTCTGAAAGGACATTGATGCAGTCCATTCCTTTCGCCAGGTACATGTTGTCAAAGCCCGGCTTTTCTTCTGTCATCGTCAGCTCGATGTCATATTGATCATGATATTTTTCAAAAATCGGAATTTCCTCTTTGTCAACTGCAAAGGCAAGCATTTTCATATCGGTTCTCCATACACAGTCCGCAATTTTTCCGCCAGAGAAAAGGCATTTTCGCCTCTTTTAAACGGATGTTCCTGCGGACGTATTTTCTGATGCTTAGTCTAACACACCATTAAGTCTAAACGCAACTGCTTCAATAAAAACTGCCTGACCCTTATCCTGCCCGGCATATTACTGATTCCCGTGTCGGCATCAGGCCGCAGCATTCTCCACAGCGCCAGTATGCCAATCTTCTCCTTTATCCCAGAGATGCAAGCAGTGCTTCCATGCTTTCATACGCAGGCTGAAAATCACCCGTATCCGGCGGATTATCCAGAAAATTAAGGGTATATCCGGCCATGGCTACCACCCCGTAAAGCAATCCCTTTTCATCCAGATCAAATTCGGGGGTGTGATGGTTGGCTCCCGACCCCAGTGCTTCATTTTGAATACCGACAAAGGTCTCCACTCCTGGATACATATTGCAAAGGTAACTGAATGTCTCTGAAGCCATCCAGGGTTTGCACTCGTACACCGCATCGCGACCAAGATACTGTTCCACCGCCTGCAGAAAAAGACTGCGGCAGCCCGGATGATTGACGGTCGGAAGCAGTCGCTCCACAACCTCAAGGTCAAATGTACAGTAGTTCAAAGGGCATACTGCCTGCGCAATTCTTTTAAATTCTTCAAAAAACTCCGCGCCGCATACACGATCGGTCATACGGATGCTTCCCTCACATGTCAGTACATCTGGAATCAGATTGAAACGGGAACCCGCATGCAGTGAGCCGACAGACCAGGTCAGACTGGTATCTGGGCGCACATAACGCAGCCGCAGGGTTTCCAGATCTGAATAAATCTCATGGAAACAGTCAATCGTGCTGTGCGCCAGGTCCGGTCGGGAGCCATGCCCTCCCTGACCTTTAATCCTCAGCAGGAAATGATAATGCCCCGCCATAGCCGTTCCCGGACAGCAGGACAATTTCCCCGTGGGGATATCCCAGCGCACATGCGATGCGTAACAGGTATCTATTTTTGTCTGTTCCTTTGCAAACCAGGCACATATTTTTTCCACATTACGATGTCCCTCCTCGCCTTCCTCAAACATCAGGATCACCGATCCCTGAAGCTCCCGCTCCAGAGATTTCAGCAGTCGGGCCGCTGTCAGCAGCATTGCAGTATGCCCGTCATGCCCGCATGCGTGCATGACTCCCGGAATTTTCGAGATACAGATCCTTGGACCTTTCAGATTGTGTTCCGCCTCCAAAATGGGCAGCGCGTCCATATCCGCTCTCAGAAGGACAGTCCTGCCTTCCTTTGCCCCTTTCAGATATCCAAGGATTCCTCCGCCCGGTACAACCGTGTAAGGAACCTTCATACTCTCCAGCTGCCGGGCAATCTCAGCCATCGTCTCCACCTGTTCCGCCGGGCCGCTCTCCGGGTATTCATGAAAATGCCGCCGCATCGAAACGGTGTAATCAAATTCTTTTTTCGCCATATCAAAAATATCCATAACCACTCATCCTTCTCCCACGTTTTACCGCATTTCATCCTTTTCCAGTAAAGCTGCTGCATCTTCACTCTTTTTTCGCCACTGCACGCAGAAACTGCTGTGTCCTGGGATTCTGCGAATGGTCAAATACATCAGACGGTTTACCCTGCTCTACCACAACACCGCCGTCCATAAATACAACCCGGTCTGCCACTTCCCGCGCAAAATCCATTTCATGTGTCACAACCGCCATAGTGATTCCCGTCCTGGTGACATCCTTCATGACAGAAAGCACCTCGCCTACCAGTTCCGGATCCAGCGCTGCCGTCGGCTCATCAAACAGAATTGCGTGCGGCTTTAGCGCCAGTCCCCTTGCAATCCCAACTCGCTGCTGCTGACCGCCTGAGAGCTGCGACGGATAATAATTCATACGTTCTCCCATCCCCACAATATTCAGATAATGTTCCGCAATCTCCTTTGCCTCATTTTTCTGCTTTTTCTGCACAATCGTAAGACCGGCCATGACATTTTCCAGAGCCGTTTTATTGCGAAACAGATTATAATTCTGAAATACCATCGTGCTGTTTTTTCGAAGCGCCTGCACTTCCGTTTTAGTACAGGATGCAGAATCCACTTTTACATCCCCTACCTGAACGGCCCCCTTTGTAGGCCGTTCCAGATAGTTTGTGCAGCGCAGCAGTGTTGTTTTTCCGGAACCGGATGGGCCTAAGATACACACCACTTCTCCTGTCGCGATTTCAAAATTCACACCTTTTAATACTTCCAGATCCCCAAATATTTTATGGATGTTTTCATATCTGATCATCTGCTTTCCTCCCGCCATCCGGCCATTTCCCTGTCAATAGATTGCATTGGCTTTATGCTCGATCATCTTCTGCACTGCCACAAAGATCATGTTCAGCGCCCAATACAGAATCAACACGCAAAGATAGACTTCTATAAACCGATAGGTCTTATTCGCGAGCATTTTCGCGCGAAGCATCATGTCCACTACGCCAACCATCGAGCAAAGCGACGACCCCTTAAAGCATTCGATAAAATTGTTCATCAGTGACGGCACCGCCAGACGAAACGCCTGCGGAAGCACCACATGGATATATCCCTGTATCGAGGTCATGCCGCAGGTAATGCAAGCTTCCATCTGACCCTTGTCCACGGAAAGAATCGCGCCGCGGATCGTCTCCGACATATAGGCGGAATAAGAAAGCGCCAGACACAGCACAGCCTGCGTGGTAAGTGACAGCTGATTGATTCCCGGCATATAGGGAAAAATCCCGTAACAGAATAAAAACAGCTGCGCCAGAAGCGGAGTCCCGCGGAAAAGAGACAGCCACACTTTTAATACAGCCTGTATGACCCGGTTCTTCGTCATCGCAATGACCGCCAGCAGAATCGCCAGTACAAACGCGGAAGCAAAAGAAGCAAATGTAACAAAGAGCGTCACCCTCATACATTCTATTATTGGAAGGAACGCATCTGCAAAGTAGCTCATCGAAAAATGATACATAAGTCAACCTCCTCCCCTTGTTCAGAAGTTTTTCGTCAACGGAAAAATCAGGATGCGTCCGTCAGATTTCGCCGGGCGCATCCTGCCAGGGCAGATTTTTATTCGTCTATCCTGAATAGACAACTACTCTTCTTCATAGCTCTGCCATGCGTCATCGCCGGTCGTGGTGACATAATTCACCTCCCCTTCCGGAAGGGCTGTCACATCCATGTCAAACCATTTCATGGAAAAAGTTTCCAGCGTTCCGTCCTCATGCATCAACTCAATCAGATCATTAAACGCATTAATGTATTCTTTGTTGGATTCCACACGTGCCCAGCCATAAACGATCGGCATGTTTTTCCACTGCACATCCTGAATATGGAGGATGTCGCCGTTTCCGGACTGCGCCACCGCGTAAGCGCAGGTCGACGTACACTGGAACTCCGCGTCTGCCTGCTTCTGGACTACCGCCGGAATCAATACTGCCGCTGAGTCGAGCACCAGCTTGTTGATAATAATCCCGTTTTCTGCCTGCTGTTCGATCACTTCTTCCAATACCAGAGTCGCGTTAGA
The DNA here is from genome assembly GCA_021199235.1 of Lachnospiraceae bacterium. Classification (GTDB taxonomy): domain Bacteria; phylum Bacillota; class Clostridia; order Lachnospirales; family Lachnospiraceae; genus Choladousia. Next base: position 51,055 of record JAJQIL010000039.1, read on the forward strand.
ACCAGCCTCACCGGCAATCGTCTTGCCGTCCCAGAAGGTCATGTCGCCATCCTCCGGAATCCCATCCTCTGTCCTGGAAACGATGGAATAAGACTCCCATGCGTAGGTGTTGGTAAACCAGTAAAGACCCAGACGATCATCATTGACAGTCGTCAGATTGGCAATTGTGTCAATGACACCGTTCTGCAGCATTCCCCACAGGGACGCATATTCCGACACTGTCCATTCAATCGTAATGCCATAGTAATCACAGATGTAATTCATAACATCGATGTCCATACCCTCCGGATTTCCCGTGCCGTCATCCATGGTCCATCCGGCCTGTGCGCATCCGGTACCAATCTTCAATGTCGTTCCGGCTAAAGACGCGTATTTTTCCTTTAAATCCTCCCCTTCAGCAACTGTCAGAGTCTCTTCCGTCCCGCTTTCTTCTTCAGCTGCGGCCAGAATACCTGTTGACCCGCAGAACACCAGGGATGTCGCCATGCTTACAGCTGCCAGACTGCTTAAAAGCTTTCTTCCAAATCTTTTTTTCATGATAATTCCTCCTCTTGAAACTGAAAAATGAATGGTTACGTGTATTTATATATAAAAAAGGTGCCTTCTGCAGTTATGATATTTCATGGTCTTCATGAAACGCTCTTTGCTGTCAAAAGCACCTTTGCTCACACTATAACATTTCCCAGATAACTGTTCAGTATCTTCACATTAACTCACTGAAAATCCGGGGGAAGCGCATTTTATTTTCATCGCCCGTCATCGGCAATATTCCTGCAAAATTCCGCAATTCTGCGCACACCCTCTATGATATCATCCATGCTGGCCGCATAAGAAATCCGAATATATTTACTCCCGTCTCTGGCGCCAAAATGATCTCCGGGAACAACAGCCACATGCTCTTCCTCCAAAAGGCGGTCGGAAAATTCAATTGCCGTAAGCCCTGTGCCGCTGATGTTTACAAATATATAAAACGCGCCCTTCGGTCTGATACAGCTAAGCCCCAGAATCCGGTTGATCCCGGTGTAAATATAATCCCGTCGCTTTTCATATTCCCGGCACATTTCAGAACAATGATCCAGTCCGCTTCGAAAAGCCTCTATGGCACCTCTCTGGCTGAATGTCACTCCTGCGGAGTAAACACCTTCAGTCAGCTTTGTCATAAGGGCAATCAGATGCTCCGGCCCCGCGCCGAACCCCACACGAAATCCGGTCATCGCAAAGGTCTTGGAACAGCTGTCCACGATCAGGGTTCTCTGTGCCATCCCTTCCAGCGACGCTATACTATGATATTTCTCCCCGTCAAAAAGGATATGGCTATACACCTCATCGCTGATAATGTTCAGATCGTACTCCAAAGCCAGCTTTGCAATTTCACTAAGAGCCTCCTGGGAAATCACTCCTCCTGTCGGGTTACACGGCGAATTCAGGATCAGTGCTTTGGTCTTCGGAGTAATCGCTTCACGTAAAGACTCCGGTGTCATTACAAAGTCGTCTTTTTCGTAAACCTCCACCGGAACGGTGGTACCATGACACATTGCAATCATCTGGCTGTAATTGCTGAAATAGGGAGCGCTTACAAGCACTTCATCTCCCGGATCCACCATACAGAGCAGTCCCAGAAACAACGATGCCATACCGCCCGCCGTGACAATGACGTTCTCCGTTTCATAATGAACACCGGTAGTTTCGGTCAGATACTCTGCGTAAATGCCGCGCAGTTCAGTAATCCCCGCGCCCGGCGCATATCTGGTATCACGCTGATCCAGCGCTGTTTTTGCCGCCTCGATCACAGAATCAGGCGGATCAAAATCCGGTTCCCCGACCGCAAAAGAAATGACCTCCTCCATCCTGGAAACACGGACCATCATATCCCGAATCGGCGATGCCGGTATATTTTCCGCAACCCTGGCATATTTCATCATAACTTTTCACTCCTTTACATATTACAGCAGGCCAGCCCGAACCCCAAAGCGAACTTGCCTTACAGAATCATATCGCAGATGATACGTACAAACAGCAGGATCAATACCAGAATAAACATGGGACGTATCACTTTTGCCCCTTTTTTCAGCGCCAGACCCGCCCCCAGATAATTGCCGGCCACGTTAAAAACTGAAGCACAGACAACCGCGTTCCACACCACCATTCCTGAAAGCGCATAGGTCAGCGAAGCCGTGAAAGTAGCGGCCGTACCGCATACTTTGGCATTTCCGGACGCGCCGACCAGATCCAGTTTCAGAAATACTGCAAAGCTCAGCAGTACGAAGGTTCCACCTCCGGCACCATAGAACCCGATATACGCTCCTAAGAACAATCCGATCAGTACTGACCGTATGATCATCTGCTTTTTTGACAGAGTATCAATGCGGTTCTCTTTCCCAAAATCTTTGTTCACAAGAATCAGCACCGCCACAACCGGCAGCATAAGCAGCATGATGTATCGAAGATACTCCTCCGGAATCAGAAGATTTAATCTTGCCCCGAGCAACGAACCGATCACAGCGTTTACGGCAGAAAGAATGGCCGTAAACCAGTAGATCTTCCCTCCCCTCATATAGCGAATCAGCGCAGTGACAGCTCCCAGAAGGCAGGCACACTGGTTCGTTCCCGCTACAAGATGAACAGGAAAGCCAATCAGCAGAAATGTCGGCAGGGTTAAAAGACCGCCTCCGCCGGAAACCGCATCAATGATTCCCGCAAAAAAGAATACTGCGCATACGATCGCCAGTGATGAAATTCCCAGCTCCACATCATTCACTCCCTTGCCGTTCCCTGTCTGTCTGGCGTATCCCCGCGAATCGTTTTGCTTTATGGAAATTATGAAAACAGGGTTTCCTATAAAGCAAAAAAAGCCGATACCCATCGGATACCAGCTTCTTCGCCAAACAACTGTCTGGATTATCTTCTCTTTTACGGAAATTGTCAAGCAAAAAACGCCTCTTTTTTTTAACTTCGGAAAAACAAGCGTTTTTCATTCAATTTTCCAAAAATATTATGTACTTTTTGAACAGAGACGCAAAAACTTTTTCTGTCTCAAAACAGGGAATATTCCGCTTTATTTCCATCTCCGGTCGGAGATTTTATAATGTTTGGACTTCTTTCATGGTTGAAAAGTCCGCTCCTAATGCCTATAATAGTGAAGGCGATTATGTAAAATTGGGATAAATTCCACGTAAGATATCTGTAAACTACAGGCAATACCGTTTCGGCAGAAAATCCGTCGCGGAAATCCATTCAGAAAATCAGCAAATGAAATAACAAAAAGAACAGGTGATGATCATGGAATACTTCTGGTATATTATTGCGGCTATCGGCGCCGGAGTCGGCACCGGTCTGGCCGGGTTGTCGGCGGCCACTGTCATGGTGCCTATCCTCATTGTACTCTGCCCGTCCTTTGGCGGAGAATACGGCGCGTATCAGGCGACCGCCATCGCGCTGGCGTCAGACATCCTGGGTTCCGCCGTCACCTCGTCCGTTTACGCCAAAAACAAACACATCGACCTGAAACACGGCTGGGTGATGATGGCCTGCATCGTGGCCTTAAGCACAGTCGGCAGCTATGCCGCCTACGTCGTGGGCAACGTGGTGCTGGGCGGGTTCACCCTCTTTCTGACGTTCTTCATCGGCATCCGTTTTCTGGTAAAGCCCGACACTTCAAAATCCGGCGCGGACAGTGCAAATGTGCGGCTGGGTGCAAAAGAAATTGCCATCTCTTTGTTCTTTGGTCTGACGATCGGCTTCGGAACCGGCTTTGTCGGCACGGGCGGCGGCATGATGATGCTGGTCGTCTTTACCGCGTTTCTGGGATATGACTTAAAGACCGCCGTGGGCACAAGCACCTTTATCATGACCTTCACAGCTCTGATCGGCTTCATCAGCCATTCTCTGATCCATCCGGCCATTATACTGGAGCGTTGGAACGTGCTGATCATCTGCATTGTCACCGCAACGGCGGCGTCCCTGATCTCCGCACAGTTCGCGAACCGTGTAAACAATAAAACCGTGGGGCGCGTCACCGGCGTGATTCTGGTCATTCTGGGCGCAGCCATGATCTATCTCAATTATTTCAGTGATACGATCGGACTCTCCGCCGCAGCGCTTTCGGCTCTTGTGCCGGAGCTGCTCCATACTCTGGGAGTACTGATTCTGTTTCTGGTGATCGCCGTATGCATCGCCCTGCTCGCCTTCCGCTTTCTTCACGTGGACGGCGAAGCGCGCCGCAAGGTGCTGCACACGATTGCCTTTCTTCTGATTGTCGTCCTCATGCTGGCTTCTGAACACTGGTATGTACCGGCGTTTCTTTCCCTGCTTTTTGCGGTCGTCGTCTACCCGATCCTCCGCCTGCTGGAGAAACAGCCGTTTTACACTTCCCTGTTTCAGGAGCGCTCTTCCGGAGAGGTTCGCAAAAGTCTGCTGCTCCTTTTCGGGATGGCAGCCGTACTCATCACCGTATTCTGGGGCCTTCTGAACTCCCAGATCACCGTCCTCTCGGCCATCCTTGCCTGGGGGCTCGGCGACGAGGCCGCGGCGCTCATCGGCAAACGCTTCGGCCGTCACAAGCTGACATTCGGCCTCGCGGACCACAAAAAATCACGGGAAGGCAGCACCGCCATGCTCTGCACAGCGTTCCTCGCCATTTTCATTACCCTGACGGTGAACAATATCCTGCTGATTCCTGCGCTTGCCGCTGCGATCCTGGGCGCCATTGTTGGCGCGTTTGCGGAAGCGGTCACGAAAAACGGATACGATACCGTATCCGTTCCCTGTGCCGCTGCTTTGGTTATCTGGGTGGTGCTGGCGGTGTGAAATACGTTTCTATCTTTCCTATTTCAATCGTCTGCTTGACATTGTTTAAACATTGTAATAAAACAAACAAAAAGGAAAGAAGAACTGGATGAACTTGCCAATGAATAAATATGCGCAGGCGGCGCGCCTGATCCTGAGTCTGCTGCAGGAAAAAGCGATTGCTTCGGATTCAGATCATGCGGCCGCATTTGATCTTTCTTTGTGGAAAACATCTGTCTTGTCGCTGCACAAAGATCTGAATGCTGCTTCAACGTCCTGCGAAAGCAAAGACGCTCTCTGGGCGGAAGATAACAACCTTTTCTATGACCCGGAAATGCTCGCCGCTTCCTTTCTGGAAAATCCCAGAACTCTGGAAGAACAGTTTTCCTCGCTTTGTCTGGATAATTTTTTTCGAAAATATGGAACCTGCAGTCATAAAGCAGGCTCGTTTTTTTCCGGAGGAGGACATGGCGGAAATCATGGCGACGGATCAGGAAAGGAAACTGCTGCGCATCAGGAGGCCGCCGCTCTTTCCCGCCGGGAGGGAATTGATTACCATACTCTTTTGCGCCGTTTCTGTGTGCCCAGAGAGGAAGCAGTCCCGGATCTGGATTCGTTTGATTATGTTCCTTATCTGTACGGACAATCATACTCCCAGGAGTGCTCTTCTGCTCTGACAGAACCGCCCTTTCAGTCCAATCAAAGCGTTGCCGGATTGAAAGAACCACCTGCGATTCGACAAAGCAATGAAAAATCTCCGAATGCACCGGCAGCGTCCGCAAATATGCGGCTCTGCCTGATCGAGCCGCTGGAATACAGCGAGGTCAACCGTCTGGATGAGCTGGCGATTGCGATCGATACTTCCGGCTCCTGCTCGGAAGAGCTTGTGCAGCGTTTTCTGGAAGAAACATGGAGCATCCTGCGGCAGAAGGAAAATTTCTTTTCGCGCATGCGCCTCCATCTCATCCAGTGCGATTCCATGATACAGGAGTATCGGATCTTCACCAGCGCAGAAGAATGGGAAGAGACGCTCGGCGACCTGAAAATTCAGGGCTACGGAAACACAGATTTCCGTCCGGTCTTTGAGTTACTCGACGACCAGATTGCGAAAAAAGAAATCCGCACCCTGCGGGCGCTTTTGTATTTTACTGACGGAGACGGGATTTATCCGCGCGAGGCACCGCCTTATGAGACCGCCTTTGTCTTTATAAATCGGGATTCGATAAAGGGCAGGGTGCCGGACTGGGCGCACTGTATTGTGCTAGAAACGGCAGCACAGACCTGAAAATGAATTCTTCAGCTGTAGATCCTGCAGCAAAAGTAAAGTATTATATTATCCTGAAAATCACGGAGACAACACGATCATGAATATACAGGAAGCACGAGAAGAAATCATCCGCACGATCCGTGCCTACACCGCACAAAAGGAGGACGGAACCTGTGTCATTCCCTCCCTGCGGCAGCGGCCGCTGCTTTTGATCGGCCCGCCGGGCATCGGCAAGACAGCGATCATGGAACAGGCCGCCAGAGAATGCCGGGTGGGCTTTGTTTCGTATACGATGACGCACCATACCCGGCAGAGTGCGCTCGGCCTGCCTTATATTGAGCGGCGCAGCTTCGGCGGAGAGGAATACGCGGTTACGGAATATACGATGAGCGAGATTATTGCAAGCGTTTACCGCTGTATGGAGGAAACCGGCGTATCAGCAGGGCTTCTGTTCCTCGATGAGATCAACTGCGTTTCGGAGACACTCGCTCCCGCGATTCTGCAGTTTTTGCAGAACAAAACATTCGGAAGCCACCGGCTCCCTGACGGCTGGGTGCTGGCCGCTGCCGGAAATCCGCCGGAATACAATAAATCCGTGCATGAATTTGACATTGCAACGCTCGACCGCCTGAAATATATTCCGGTCGAGACGGATTACGATGCCTGGCGCGCTTACGCGCTCGGGGAAGCGGTTCATGGCGCGATCCTCGCTTATCTGGATACGCATCCCGATCAGTTCTATATCCTGAAGCAGACTTATGCCAGCCGCACCTTCGCGACCGCACGCGGATGGGAAGACCTCTCCTGTATATTGAAGGAATACGAAGCGCTGGATTTTCCGGTCGACGCGAAGCTCGTATGCCAGTATCTGCAGGATCAGGAGCTTGCGGAGGATTTTTCTTATTTTTATCAGCTGTACCATACAAAGGAACAGCACCTGCCGATAGCGCAGATGCTCGCCGGAGAGGAACCTGCTGTCGCTGCCTGCCAGGCTTTGTTTTCTGAAAGTTCTTTTGATGAGCAGATTTATCTGGTGCATCTGATGCTCTCATGCATCAATGAGAAGCTGGATAGCTGGCGTGCGGCCAATCGTCAGAAAATGAGATTCGAGGACACAACTGACCGGCTGATAAGGTTTCAGAAGCAGCAGGCCAAAAAGGAGCCGTCTCCAATGACACAACATACTGCTGTACAAAAGACTGCGCAGGAACCAAAAACGGAAATTCTGCAGAAAGGACAAGCGCCATACTCCATACGGGAAATCATCGACGCCTTCCTTGAAAAAGAACAGGAAATTCTCAAAATACGCCGCGAGCATGGCCTGTCTCCTGATTCCGAGCTGGAAGAAATGCGGCAGGCACTCACCACTTTGCAACGCATGGGATATCGGCTGCGCGGAGAAAAAGATGGTTTGATAATGGATTCGCAAAAAGATAAGCACACAGAACAAGCTGAAGAGCTTCTGCGTCAGAGCTGCGCGGATGAAATCAAACAAATAAAAAACCGCTGCGAGACCATCGCAACGGAAATCCTGGATATGCTAAAATATGGTATTCAGGCAATTACTTCCGGGAATCCGGACAACTCAGGTGGCTCAGGCAACCCGGATAATCATGGCAATCCTGACGATCAGGGCAATTCGGGAAATCCGGCCAGTTCAGATAATGCAGCGCTGGTTCTTTTCCTGAGTTCTCTGCGGCAGAATCCGGTCACCGAACCATTTTTTAAACAATATCCGAACAATCCCTGTGAACCTTACTGGAATCGGCTGGATTTTTCGGCGCGGGAAAATGCGATCAGGGAGATGCTCACGCAATGACCATATCTGTCTCTACTTCAGTCGGCTTAAAACGGACATCCGCCGAAGCCCAGAGTCTTCCGATTAGTCACAATATTCTGAGTGACTCTACAGCACAGACACCGGCACAAGCCAGGTGTTTCTGTTGTAGGGAAGGATCTCATCGCACATACAGAGCACAATCCCCGGCTGCACATCCAGATGGAATTTATCCAGAACACCAAAGTTTTTATCCGGATGAGCCGGGGTTTTATTCTTTTTAATCTCGATGGGATAGAGCTTATCTCCTTCCACAATCAATAGATCCAGTTCTTTTTTGTCTGTATCCCTGTAATAATACAAATCCGGGCGTTTTCCCGCGTTGTAATAGCTTTTTACAATTTCCGAAACCACCCAGGTCTCAAAAAAGGCGCCGTCCATGGCCCCGTGCTCCAGCGTTTCCGCATTTGGCCATCTGCAAAGATAAGCAGCCAGTCCGGTATCCATAAAATAAATCTTCGGTGTCTTCACCAGACGGCTGGTCACATTCGAGTAATAAGGCCGCAAAATATAGACCACACCGGAGCGCTCCAGAATAGAAACCCAGGATTTGGCAGTCGGAGCGGACACACCGATCGCATTTGCAATCTCATCATAACGCAGCTCACCGGAAGTCCGCGCCGCAATAAATACGAGGAAATCATAAAATGTACTGAGACTTCCTACCTGTGCAAGATCTTTTATATCACGCTCCAGGTAAGTATTCACATAATCCATATAGTAGCGCTCACGATCCATGTCCGTCGCTATCAGCTTTGGCATTCCGCCGCGGAAAATCAATCCAAAAATCTGATGGACATTTTTTAATTTGCTGTCTTTCATGCGCTCGCGCAGCGAATCCAATGAAGGATGAAACAACTGCGCAGGACGCTCCTCCACTTCTGCCACTGAAAGGCTCGACAGATCAAATACCGCTACCCGGCCTGCCAGCGATTCTGATATAGATCCGCCCATCGCGCAGCGATTCTGCATGGGCGGATCGATCTGCCGCCGAGCTTCGCGAGGGGGCGCTTCCATCCGCATCATAGAAAATTTCTGTGAACCGGTCAGCCAGTATCTGCCGTTCGCATCTTCTCCATCTAAAGCCGCCTGATCCACGATCCGCTTCATTTCCAGCAGCAGAGAAGGTACACGCTGAAATTCATCTATCAAAAGCGGTGAACCGTATGTCTCAAAAAACAGCCCCAGGTCCTGCTCCGCCAGTCGACGCGCATTCATATCATCCAATGTGACATATCTTCGTCCGCTTTCACGCAGCTGATTCAGCATCGTTGATTTTCCTGCCTGGCGCTGTCCACACACCATGACAACCGGATAGTACCTGGAAGCTTCCAGAATCTGTGCTTCTAAATGTCTTTTTATATACATATCTGAATTTTCCTCCAGCATCCATTTTTCTGCTTTTTCATTTATCATCCATTTCTGTGTTTCGGTAATTCTAAAATTTAATTTTATTTTATTCGCTTCCAACTATGCTGTCAAGATACAAGAACAATAATTGTTTGAATTTCCTGCACTTCTGTCGATTACCATCCAATGGTTTTTTCATGCACAATGTCTTAATTTGCTTGCCCCCCCGCTGTTCTATGATATAAAGATAGCATGAGTTCGGGCAGAAACGATATTTTTGATTGGAAGGAGAAAAAGAAAATGAAGAGTAAAAAGTTATGGGGATTCATGCTTGCAGGAGCAATGGCACTGTCGATTCTTTGTACTGGATTGACAGCTTTTTCTGAAGAAGCAGTAACAGGGACGGAAACCGAAGCAACAACCGAATCAGAGGCTTCTGAGGAAACAATTACCACTGGCGATTTTCAATGGCTTCCATCCATGATAGTAACATTTACCGATGGAAACAATCCGGAAGTTTCTTACGAAATATATTGTGACGACACTGAAAATATAATGTTGCGCAAGGTTATTGACGGTGAAGCCAATTCCGTTGAAATAAATCTTTGTACACAAGGGATACCAGACTCTTTTGATGAACAAGCGCTTAATTTTTTTAGCAGTATTGAATATTATTTCAGTACAATCCCTCAGATGATGGAAATTCAGGGAATATGGTAATATTAACGCGCTGTTAGAGATTTCTTATCGTTTCTGTCCAAAAGGCGGTTGAATTTATCGCCGCTTTTTTCTCTATTCGCAGAAAATTTCCAGATTAATTTGTTTCGATAAAGTAAGCATTTGTAACTGAAATCATGCTTGTAAATACGCGAAAAATCAATCGTAAATTTTTACGATTGATTTTTCGCGTGCAAATTCCTGATTATCTATTATTCCACTTTCGAAAACAGAATCCGGTCGTTGTCGAGTTCCTTGCCCGCGCCGGTACGGAATTTCTCCAGAAGGCCATCGACGGTCAGTCCGGCGCGCTCCTCGCCGCTGATGTCGAGGACGATATGACCGTCATCCATCATCAGGGTGCGGTTGCCCAGCTCCAGAGCAGAGTGCATGTTGTGCGTGATCATCAGGCAGGCCAGATGATTTTCTTCCACAACGCGCTTTGTGAGCGCGATGACCTTGTCGGCCGTGGCCGGATCAAGCGCCGCCGTGTGCTCATCGAGCAGCAGGATCTTCGGCGGAACGAGTGTCGCCATCAGCAGAGTAAGTGCCTGCCGCTGTCCGCCGGAAAGCAGGCCGACCGGCTGCTTCATGCGGTCCTCGAGACCCATATCCAGAAGCGCCAGCCGTTCGCGGAACATTTTGCGCTCGGCAGAGCTGATTCTGGAAAACACGGCTTTCTTTTTTGCCACGCGCAGATAAGCGAGCGCCAGATTCTCCTCGATGGTCATGTGCGGCGCGGTGCCCTTCATCGGGTCCTGAAACAGGCGGCCGATCTCTACCGCACGCTTGTATTCCGGCACATAAGTGATGTCGCGGTCGTCCAGATACACATGCCCTTCGTCCGGGAAGAAACTCCCGCCAATGCAATTGAACAGGGTCGATTTCCCGGCGCCGTTGCTGCCGATGATGGTGGCGAAATCGCCGTCATTCACGGTCAGGCTCACGCCCGCAAGGGCGACCTTTTCGTTGACCGTGCCGGGGTTGAAAACTTTTTTTACATTTGTGATTCTAAGCATATTCTGCTCCTTATATTTGCTATAACAGTTCAGAACAGCATCAAAAAAAGCGGTCTGTGGCCTGCTGTTCTGAGCAGTCACATTTCAAGCCGCATTCGCGGCCTTCTGTCTCTGCAGCGCCACACGTGATTTCAGATACGGCGCAGCAATAGCGATGGCTACGATCACCGCGGACACCAGTTTCATCGCTTCCGCCGGTACATGCAGGCGCAGGGCGATGGCGATGACAAAACGATACACACAGCTGCCGACGATGACGCCGACGATGCGCCGCGGAATCGAGCGTTTGCCGAGCAGCGTCTCACCGATGATCAGGCTGGCAAGCGCGATGGTCACCATGCCGGTGCCCATGTTGATGTCGCAGGATTTCTGGTACTGTCCGATCAGGCAGCCGGAAAGTGCTGTCAGCGAACCGGAGATGCAAAGCCCCACCGTAATGGTAAAGCCCGGGTTGATGCTTGAAGCACGCACCATGTCCTCGTTATCGCCGGTCGCGCGGATGGACAGCCCGAGCCTGGTCCCCAGAAACCACGCAAGAAGCACACAGACGATGAGAACAATGATCGCCGACAGGATCAGCTTATACCAGGTGGCACCAAAGAAATCCTTGCACAGGCTGTAAATCGTATCTTTCTTGAAAATCGAAAGATTCGCGGAGAAACCCATCACCGCCAGATTGACCGTGTAAAGCCCGGTATTTACAATGATTCCGGAAAGGATCGGCTCCACGCCAAGCCGGGTCTGCAATGACGCCATGATAAATCCGGAGCAGACGCCTGCTGCCATCGCAGCGAAGATGGCCAGGATCGGATGCCCCATGATCGCCACCTGTGCGCCGACCGCACAGCCAAGCGTAAAGCACCCGTCTGTCGAAAGGTCCGCAATATTTAAAATCGAATAACTCAAAAACAGAGCCAGTGCGATCAGACCGTAGATAATGCCCAGCTCCAGGGCATTTGTCACGACCGAGAGGGAGATGAGTGAGGTGAGAAAACTCATGTAGTTTCTGCTCCTTTCTGTTAGCAAATCGTTATATGTAATACGATATATCTCTTTCGCTCTGTATGTACAGACGCTTAAGTATTTTCATGTTTTTCTGTCGTTATGTCTTTTATCGATATGTTTTTTATGTTTTTTATGTTTTTTATGTTTTTTATGTTTTTTATGTCTTTTATGTTTTTTATGTCTTTCATTTGAAATGCGAAAGCTGCTTTCGCAGTACAAATCAAAGGCACATCCATCTGACAGCCGGGCAGAAAATATCCTGCCCGACCGTTTTCTCTTTCATTTCAGACTGTCTGGCTTTTACCATAGCTTTTAAACCCATAGTTTCCATAGTTAAGTAATTCCAGACAGTCCGGTTCAGGATCAATCAGCTTTTACATGTAGTGGTGCAGCGATAACCGCTGCATGGTAATTTACTCCATATCCTCAGAAGTTACAACCTCTACGATCTGTGTCGCTACCTCTTCGAATCCGCTGTAGTCGATGCCAAGCGCTTCTGCGGTCTCCGTGTTGACGGTGACAATACCATTGTCAAAGGTCACGATCGGAGTCGTCGCCGGATCCGCGCCCTGCAGAATCTCAACCGCAAGATCAGCCGTCTCTTTGCCGAGCAGCTCATAGTCTACGCCGAAACCTACGAACGCGCCGTTCGCCGCGAAGGAGTCCGCACCGGTGTAATGCGCGATGCCGTTCTCGATCAGAGTCTCATAGATGGAAAGCTCTGCTGCCATAACCGTGTTGTCGGTCGGGGTGAAGATGGCCTGTACGCCGTCCGCTGCCAGAGACTCCACTGCCTGCTGGATCTCGGAGGTGCTGGTACCGGTTGCTTCTACGTACTCGATGCCTTTCTCATCCAGATAAGCCTTCGCGTCCGCGATCGGCTGTGTGGAGGAATCCTCAGACAGGCTGTACAGCAGACCTACCTTGTCGAGATCCGGATTCGCGATAAACATCAGATCCAGAATTGCCTCGGTATTCAGCGCATCGCTCGTACCTGTGATGATACCGCCCGGCTCTTCCATTGACTCCACCAGTTCAGAGCCGACCGGATCGGAAACTGCCGCAAATACGATCGGGATGTCCTTGCCGGAATCCTCGATCTCTTCCTGCAGAATACTTACCGGCATCGTCGCGATCGGGATCACGATGTCTACTTCATCGTCATTGACCAGCTGAGACGCCTGCTGCATCATCGTTGAAGAATCCGCGTTGCCGCTGTACACATAGCCCTCATAGACATAGGTATCCTCTCCCTCCTCGGAGAGTGCGTCCAGCTCTGCCAGGATCGCGTTCTCGATCTGATCCAGGGAAGCGTGATCCATGAGTTTTAAGATACCTACCTTGTACTCCTCTGCCATCGCCGTGCCTGATACAGACATCGCTGCCATTGCTGCCGCAATTGCGCATACTGCAAATTTCTTTTTCATTTTGGTTTCTCCTTTCATTTTAAACATTATTTCTAATTCAGCCCCTTGCGCCTGCCGCAAAACACTGAACAGTTACCTGTTGCTATTTCCGCATCCTTTCCAGCCAAAAAACTGTCGGAAACGGGAAATATCGTTCATCAGACCGGCACGACGCTCCCTGCATAAGGAAGTACATACACCTTTTTCCCGGAAAAATCAATCTTTTTTACCAGTGCTGCCAGATCAGAGGATGCCTCCATCCCCATCGGACGAACCATTTCCGGATCGAGTTCGGTCAATGTGTAGACATGACCGGCTTTGTTCAGCTGCTCCACAGTCAGGTAAAATATGTAGCCGCCGATGGTAAAATCCGCCCGCAAAGACGCATCCAGATGTCCCTCCTTAAGCGGTTTCAGCCAGCTAAAATAATCGGGTGCCCCGCCGCCCTCCGGGCATTTGCAGGTCCAGAGCATGGTGCCGCCCGGCTTTAACGCCCGCATGGCGTTCAGCATACCCTTACAGCCCTGATAGAGGTTCATATCCTTCGGCGCGCCGCCACTGGAACAGAGCACGATGTCCGCCGGCTCTTTCACCTCGATCTCGTAGCATTTCCTCTGGAAGTCGCAGCTTGCCTCCCAGGCAGCGTCCATTTCGCCGGAAAAAATACCGCTGTGTATGCCGCTCGCGGCCACCACGAGATTGATGCCGAAATCCGCGTGAACCAGATGCGCCGCCTCCATCATATCCTCATGGATCGGGTTGTCCGTCAGCTTGCAGCAGCCGACGCGGGCGTCCGTCATCGCTTTTTCCGGGTCAAGCGCACGCCGGTGATTCTGCCGGATCGAATCGCGCCCCGACACGCCCGGCAGCAGATTTTTCCGTCCTCCGCCGAATCCGGCCATCATATGATGGACTGTGCCGCCCATAACGATAACCCTGCGCCCCACCACCAGCGGGTTCACACGCACCTCGGTTCCCCGGGACGTCGTCCCGACATAGACAAGGTCCGGCGCGTCGCAGTTGTGATCGACCACACGCACCCGGTCAACGACCTTCTGTGAACAGATCTTCACAAGCTCCTGCGGTGTCGAATGCCGGTGTGTCCCCACAGCGATCAGAACGACCATCTTCTCATACGCCACACCAATCTTATCATGGAGGTAATCGACCAGCAGCGGCATCACCTGATCCTGATGCATCCAGCTTCTCGTGACATCGCTGACCACGATCGTCACTTCATCCCCGCTCCCGATCGTTTCGACCAGCGGCTTTCCGCCGATCACACCATCCTCGATGGAATGTACAAACGCCGCCTTCAGATCGGTGATCTCCTCCATCGGATTCGGGAGGATCGTCTCGACGGAAGCCGCTCCGCTGATCTCAAATTCTACCTGTTCCTCGCCATAGCCGAGGGTAATTTTTGCGTCCATACGCCGCCCGCTTCCTTTCTGTAAAGTCCACCTGCTATATGATACACGGATTGCTGCATGCTTCGGTCTCCGCTGCCGCTCCGGTTCGCGAATATCCCGCATTTTATGCGGGATGCCACCCGGCGAGAGCTAAACGGACATCCACTGGATGTCCAGCGCCCTATCATATCAATATCATACTCGCCACCGACACAGCCAGCACCGCCGCCAGAAACAGCAGGCAGACCGCGTCGCATATGTGGAACGGATACTCATGATAGCCGCTCTGCGTCGTCCGCAGATTAAATCCGCGCAGCTGCGCGCTCATTGCTCCCGCGTCCACCTTTTTCATGCTGGAGATGAGAAGCGGCACAAACAGCGGCACGATCAGCTTCAGCCTCCGGAAAATGTTTCCGGTATCATATTCCACGCCACGTGCTTTCTGCGCGTCCTCAATGTCATGAAATTCCGTCGTAAAAAGCGGCACAAAGCGAAACGCCGTCGTGACGATAAACGCATAGCGGTACGGCACATGCAGCCGTTTCACCAGCGCTCCGCACAGGTCGTTCATTCGCGTGATCGCAAAGAGCAGCATCAGCGGAAGCATGGTCGCTACGATGCGAAAGCTTAAAAGCAATGCGCTCATCAGACCGCCAACGGTAAATACGCAGAACCCGCCGATCACAAGCAGCGGTTCGCCGGTCCGCACAAACAGCAGCTGCAATATAAACATGATCAGACCCAGAACCAGCAGGTTCTTCGTCAGACGCAGCGCCCGTTTCTGCAGACCCGCAAACGAAGAGATCAGGATCATCAGCACGATAAATGCCAATTCCATGATCACATTGTTGCAGATAATGCAGGCAATCCCATACAGGAACGCCGCCAGCAGCTTCATCACCGGATTCAGCTTATGCAGAAAGGAGTCTCCGGGTACATAATCGAGTAAATTCATGACCGCGCTCCTTTCTCATCGGGTTCGTTCCCGCTTTTTTTGCCTGTCCCGGTCTCATTCGTGTCGGCTGCCTTTCTTCCCCGGCCCTGTATGCCCTCTGTCGAAACCGCATCCGATTTGTTATTCTCCATTGCGATGACTTTGGCGGTTTTCTCGCGGTGAATCGCCTCCGCCATCTCCTCCACCGTATAGACATCGGAGAATTTATCCCCGAACCGCAGCGCCAGCATCGGGATCTGTGCGGGCAGCACATGCGCCTGCCCCAGTACTGACATATCCTTCATGATCCGTCCTGTCGGGCCTTCATCCACGAGGCGGCCGTCCGTCAGTACCAGCACACGCTGGGCATATTCCTGCACCAGCTCCATATCGTGGCTGACCATCAGCACCGTCAGCCCTTTTTCAAAGCTCAACCCGGTAATATAATCCATGATGCGGATGCATTCCCGGTAATCCAGTCCGGTCGTCGGCTCATCCAGAATGACCAGCTCGGGATTGCAGGCCAGCACACTCGCGAGCGCGATCCTCTGACGCTCACCCCTTGACCTTGTAAACGGGAACCAGTCTCCGTCCAGTTCAAAGGTCTGGAGCATCTCTTCCGTGCGCCTTTCAATCTCGTCCTGCGCAACGCCCTGTACCTGCGGCCCGAACGCGATCTCCTCGCGCACGGTATTCTGGCAGATCTGCCGGTCCGGATTCTGAAACAGAAATCCGACCTTTTTCGCAATCTCGCTGGTGCGAACTTTCCCGGTGTCCTCCCCGTCCACATACACATGGCCGGAGTCCGGACGCAGCAGCCCGTTCGCCAGACGGCTCACGGTGGATTTGCCCGCGCCGTTGCTGCCGATCATGGCTACGACCTCACCCGCATGTACCTCAAACGAGAGGTCTTTTACCGTCTGCTTCATGCCCGGATAAGAGAACGATACATGGTCAAATTTCAGCATCCCGGCACCTCCCTCATCTTCGTCAGTGACCCCGCAGCCGGGCTGCAGGGAAGTACGTGCTCTGCTTTCAGCATCCCAGCACCTCCCTCACCATCACCTCGGCCTGATCGACGTCCGTGGGAACCGGCCCGCTATAAAGCCCTTCAGCCTTCAGTCGGTTTCCCAGGCGGACGACCCGCGGCACACTGATGCCCAGCGAATCAAATAATTCCTGCTGATCAACAATCTCATTGCTTTTTCCGTCAAAGACCAGTTTCCCCTCATCCAGCACGGCAATCCGTTTCGCGTACTGACTTAAAACCATGATTTTCTGCTCCACGACGATGATCGTCTTGCCAAACTCCTCGTTCAGCTGTTTCAATATTTCATAGATCATGATCGTACTCTGCGGATCCAGCTCGCCGGTCGGTTCATCCAGCACGATGATCTCCGGCTGCATCGCCAGGATCGAGGCGATCGCCACCTTCTGCTTCTGTCCGCCGGAGAGCGAACTGATCTGACGGTGCCGCAGGTCGCTGATCTTCAGCATCGAGAGTACCTCATCCACTCTCTGTCCGATCTGATCATGAGGCAGCCCGAAATTCTCCAGACCGAACAGGATCTCATCCTCCACCTCAGAGGACACCATCTGGCTGTCGATGTCCTGAAAGACTTCCCCGACAAACCGCGCCAGCTCCTCCGTCTGCACGTCCACGGTATCCTTGCCGTTCACCTTCACCGAACCGTAAAAATCCCCCGGAAAATGGTGCGGCACAATGCCGGAAAACGCATAGGTCAGCGTGGATTTCCCCGCGCCGGAATTGCCCGTGATGCCGAGAAAATCCCCGTCCTCGATCACAAGATTGATATTAGTCAGGGCATTCTGTTCCTGCCCTTTATAGCAAAAGCTGAAATCCTTACATTCGATCATATCTGACTCTGCCTTTTATTTCACTCTTTATTAATAATCTTATCCACCGGAATACTAAGAACTGTAACGATCACGCAGTTCAGCGCCGCGGTTACCACCGTGACAAGCGCCATATTGAGGAACTGTGCCATCGGCATCGGGTTCGCGTAGGTCAGCGCTGCCAGTCCGATAAACGCAAAGCCGGAACACAGTGTTGTAATAAACGTATACACAAGCGCTTTTCCTGCCTTCGGAAGCGGATTCGGAATGGTCACCAGCAGGCACATCACAATCGCGCCCAGCGTCTCACTGCCCAGTCCCAGCCATGCCATGGAAGTACCGATCTGGCTGATGCAGCCGGAGATAAAGCCGATGATCGCCGCTTCCCTTATATTCGGGCGGACCACCAGAATAGAGAGGCAGTACGTCGCGATCAGGAAATTCGGGTGCATATTTCCCAGCACCAGAAAGCCCGCGCACAGACGCAGCACTACGCCCACTGCCATCATGATTCCCACCAGAATCAGATTGTTGATGTTCTTTAAGCCGGTTTGGTTGTCATTCGTGACCTGTCTTTTCTCTGCCATGATTTTTCCCTTTCCGTGCCTGTAATAAACCCATCCCCCCGCCGCACTCGCGGGGGAAGGAAAATGTGACATTTCTCACAGATACCGGACTGATCAAAACGATTACTGTTTTCAATCACTGCCGCTATTCTGCTTTTACAGGAGCAGGAAAATACCCTGGCACAGCCATTCATTAAGAATGCAACCTTGTGAAGCGATTTTACTTTAGTAGCGATTTTACTTTAATCATGAGAAAATATCTGTAAAGTAAAAAATCTGCCCCTGTATAAGGACAGATCATTCTTCTGCGGTACCACCTTACTTGCCATCCTGTGCTTCATCGAAACAGCCGGAACCGGTCAACCCTGAACCGCGCTCCTTCCTTTTCCAAAAGAAACACAAGACAACCTCTCTGCGAAATGCGAACACATTTCCGGCCTTTAACGCAGGCATACGTCTCGGCTACTGACCGCAATCTCTGGCCGCTGCAATATGAAAACATTGCTCTATCCGGCATCAGGCTCCACACGCGGTGTTCACCTCACCCTCCGTGACCCATTTGCAGGCTGCTTACTGCGGGTATCCCAGCACCACCCGCTCTCTGTGAGCGCATCTCCTGTTTGACCTTCACATCATCGGTTTTTCTAAAATTTATTTAAACTATTTTGGCATATGCGGGCGGATTTGTCAACCCGTTTTTGCCTGCAACTTCCCTGTTTTATGGGCCATTTATGATAATGTCCTTATATACCACAAGAGAAAATGTCCCAA
>JAJQIL010000096.1 GCA_021199235.1 Lachnospiraceae bacterium
ACAGGAATTTTAAATTTTTCCCAATCACTAGTTTTTCGTCTTCAATCGCCGGTTTTCGGAACTATTATATATCAGAGGAACCGTCAAACGGAATACATCTCCTTCTTCAAGATCCGGCTCTCCTCTTACACTTATATTAACATTTTCAATCAGGAAAAACCTGTCATCAGTATGTTGGAAAATAAATTGCATCAGAATATCATAACTTTCAATCAGCGTTGGTGGGGTATGAAGCTGCGGTAATTGCTCCGTGAATCGGCATGGTCTACCAGTTTTCTTTTACCTCATAGATTTTCCCCGCTTACTCTTTTCCCATTTCGTCATCTGCCTGCTAATCTGGCTGCGCACTTTCTCCCCTCCTGCTTCCTCAAGCTGTTCCGTAAATTCTTCCAGATCAATATTGCCTTTCATATAAGCATACGCCGCCTGTGTTGCAATATCGGAAAAGGCACTCATTTCCTCATCAAATTCCGAGCGGTCTATGCAAAAGTCTGTCACAGTCGAATCTGTCTTTCCTGTATCGTTGTACAAATCAGATTTCGTCAACAGGCTTCCAGTAGTTTCAGACAAGGCCTCCGGTTCCTGATTAGCAGACCAGATTCCTTCGTACAGCCCGGTCCAGAACTGTTTTATACTGATGCTCGCCGCCCGTTCTGTCAATGCGGTGGCTGTCCCATCTGTCACTTCATAATCTGTACCCTCTTCTCCCCAGATCAACAGGTTCGCATAATCTTCATTTGTATATAGCAGCGTCAAAAGTTCTAATGCCGCCTTCTGACAGTCAGATTGGCTGTTCACCGCAACATTATAGCCAAGAGTATTGGGATATGCGTAAGGCATCTGCACCAGAATGACATCATCCTTTCCTTCTTCTGAAATCTCCGTTGCGTCTACGCCAACCCAGACGGCAGCGCCGCGCTCCAGCCCAGCCTTTGTGACAGACACCGTTGTCCCGGGTTGCCAGGAACTTCCATCTTCCCCAAAATATCCATTCTCACGCATCGTACGGATGGCATCCGCTTCTTCCAGAAATGCTTCTGCCCCGGCAAGACTTCTCACCTTGCCCGTCTCCAGATCAAGCAGCACACCGTCTGTATATTGCTGCCCTGCCAGATACGCGAACGAAGTCAGATCCGCACCCCAGACCACCTTCAGTTTTTCTTCTTTCAGATTCTCCTCTCCGCAATTTTCCAGAAGCTGCAAAAGCGACTGCGCGGTTCCGTCAAATGCAGCCAGATCCTCCTCTGTAAAGTATGCTTTATTAAAGGCATAATAGTCGGTTCCATTCACAGCAAGTTCTGTCGGAAGCAGGCAAAGAGAGCTGTCCACACAGACACTTTCCCAAAGTTCTTCATAAAATACGTTTTTCAACACAAGCCCTTCGTCTGAATCCAGATAATCCGAAATGTCCGCAAGATAACCGCCGCGCACCAGCTCCGAAATCGCGTCTGAACCAATCGAAACGCAGGAAACTATATCCGCCGTTCCATCCTCCAGAACTTCTTTTAAGGAAGCATAATAATCCTCTGCCGGATATGCCACATTTTTCCCCGTCTCGATGAATTCGCTGCGGCTATTGCCCCATGGGATATATTTCACTTCAAGCCGGAAGCTGTATCCATCCGCTTCCAGCTGTTCATTCAGCAAATCCGCGTTCAACCGGTCTGTCTCCTTATACCAGCTTTTCACTCCAGACCCGTAAAACATAGTGGTATTGCTCTCCGGTACCGCCCAGACAATTGTGGTAATTCCGCTGCTTTCTTCCGCACAGGATACATATTTCGTGTCGGCAGCCGCCGCTGCAAGGAAGCTTACTGAAAAAAGTACGCATGACAGCAAGTTACAGATCATTCTTTTTCTTCTTGATACTCTCTTTTTCATAACCACACAAATCCTTTCTTTTACCGCGTTTTTGCCAAAAGCCAACGGCTGCACCGGTGTCACCCTTCTCAGGCTGCTGCACGCCACAAGTGTCTTTGCGTATAAAGCGCGGTCGTCATCGCTCATATCCTTTGTCACTTTTTCATCACAGGATAATTCCAGATCCGCGCAAAAACAGTGAAAGGCTACCCACACAAATGGATTGAACCAGTGCAGCACCACGATCAAAAACGCTGCCGACTTCCATATGTAATCGCGCCTTTTTCTATGTACTGTCTCATGCGCAGTAACATATGAGATCTGCCATTCCTCCATATCGGGTGGAATAAAAATCCGAGGCTGCAGATAACCAAACAAAAACGGAGAATCGATATCATCGCAAAGCCAGACGTCACTTTCACCGTCTTTCCGATTCTTCCTCATACATATGCGTACCCGCTTCTTCATCAACGCATGACCGACGAGCAAATAAAGGCACAACAATACGACCCCGACAAGCCAGATAACTGACAGGACAAAAACAATATATTCCGGCAGTTGAATTTCACGGAACAACCAGTTCTTCCAGGAATCTCCGGCATCTGCCGTCTCCGTTGTTGCATCAGACCTTTCTAAAATGACATTCCCTGTGTCTGTAGCCATTTCCGAATTCCCTGCGATTGCGTCTGAATTTCCCGTAGAAACTACTGTATTCCATTCACTGTCTGCCTTGCTGTTTTCATCTTGTTCATCCGACACAGCTTCACCTGAAATGATGGAACCCGTTATAACTGAATCCGCTCCATCTGTATCCAGATTTATGTCATAACTCTCCGAATGATTTCCAGAATCTGAAGTCACTTTGCCTGATTTCATCCCCACCAAAGCATCACCCGCACCGTTTCCAGAAGAAAACTCAGGAATTGACAATGGAAAAAGAAGAAGTACTCCGACAAAACCCCAGAGGATACAGCGGATGAATTTGGAACCATTTCGAAAAAAGCAGCGCAGCAACAGCACAATCACGATCAGTCCTATAGACAGAATGCTTCTGTTTGCTATATATAAAAAAGCCGCTTGCATACGCTCCTCCTTTCACCGTTTCCTGTTTCTCATAAAATTTCTGGTAACTGTTCAGTACCTTCACAATTACAATTACTGCTCCTCACGGTATGCTTTGATAATTTTTTCCAGTTCCTGGACTTCCTCATCAGTCAGCTTCCTTTGTTTCGCAAAAGAGGTCACAAATGCCGGCAGAAATCCGTTAAACTTCTTATCCACGAATTCCGCACACTGTATCCCTGTAAACTCTTCCTTCGAAATCACGGAAGAAACTACCCCATTCACATTCTGAAAAATTCCACGATTGCAAAGTTTTTTCAAGACCGTGTAGGTCGTTGATTTTTTCCACTCCAGTTCACGATTACACAATTTTACCAGTTCGCCAGATGTGATCGGTTCATTCTCCCAGATTAGATTCGCAAAATGCGCTTCTACTGTCCCAAGTCTCATATCATCCATTTTGCCCGCCTCCGATAAATTTTAAATATCGTATCATTTAGTATCCGCCTAATAGAACAAGCCTTTAGTCTATTTCGAATAGACTTCCATGAAGCCAGTCTATCAAAGATAGACTGTTTTGTCAATGAAAAGTTCAAAAACTAAAAAGCCGTCTCCAAAGAGACGGCCTCCGCTATATAATAACAAATCATCGATGTCCAGTTCCTTATAACACTCCCGAACCTGCTGTAATACTTCTTGCGTTTATTACAGAATATGTTGTATACTATTAGTATATATATTTCAAACATTTTTTATAGTATATTTTAAAAAGTACAAAATATCCAAAATGCCTGAAAAGAGTAAATGAACAATCGTTATTCTATTTCTACGGGAAACAGCAGGAGGAAAAGCCATGACTCAGAACGATTATGAAAAACTCGGAGGAAAAATCAAAAAACTTCGCATACAGATGAACCTGACCCAGGCCGAGGTTGCATCCGCTCTGGATGTCACCCCAGGCTATATCAGCAATGTGGAAAACAACCGCTCGGCCATGTCCCTGCGTATTTTAATCTATTATGCAAAACTGATGGGCATTTCACTGGATACTCTGATCGGAGAAATTGATTCGGAATACCGTCCTGTGGCACTTGACCGGGAGATCATGAACGAGCTCTCGCAGATGGATACAGATACAAAGGAAAAAGTCCTGCAGACAATCCGGCTCTGGAAGAATTCATGATATGCCGTGAATTCCTCCAGAGCGGGGCTCATAAATGCCTGCTTCTCAGCTTCTATTTCTCATCCACAACCTGGAAAATATAAAATTTCAGATAATAGCTCTCATCCGCTGCCCAGAGAATCGGATGGTCCGGTGCCTGGGTCCGAAATTCGACCTGGCGCAGACGCTTGTGTGCGCTCCGCGCTGCCTGCCCGATCACTTTCGTAAAAGTCTCATAATCCATGAAATGCGAACAGGAGCAGGTTGCCAGATAACCGCCGTTTTTTACGAGCTTCATGCCCCGCAGATTGATTTCCCGATACCCTTTCGCGGCGTTCTTAATCGAACTGCGGGATTTTGCAAAAGCGGGAGGATCAAGAATCACCACATCGTACTGTTCTCCCCTGCGTTCCAGCTCCGGCAGCAGTTCAAACACATCATGACATTCGAAGCGTACGGTATCCTGCAGTCCATTGAGGCAGGCATTTTCCTGCGCCTGTGCCACCGCCAGCTCCGACGCGTCCACTCCCAGCACATCCGCCGCCCCCGCGATTCCCGCATTCAGCGCAAACGAGCCCGTATGCGTAAAGCAGTCCAGCACCTTTGCGCCCCGGCACAGCTTCTGAATGGCCAGGCGATTATATTTCTGATCCAGGAAAAATCCGGTCTTCTGTCCATCCCGCACATCTACCATATACTTCACGCCATTTTCTGTGATCGGGACTTTCGTATCGAACTCCGCGCCCAGAAATCCCTTTGTGCGCTCCATGCCTTCTTTCTCACGTTCTTTTGTGTCGCTGCGTTCATAGACTCCCCGGATCACAAGGCCGTCTGCCGCCAGGATTTCCTTCAGAATCGTCACGATCTGCTCTTTAAACCGGTCAATGCCAAGCGCCAGCGACTGCACCACCAGAACATCCGCATACTTGTCGATAACCAGGCCCGGCAGAAAATCCGCATCGCCGAATACCAGACGGCAGTTGCAATTGTGTATGCTCTTTTCATTATCACAATCAGCTTCGCAGATAAGCCCCATCGTTTTCTTCCTGTAATCCCAGGCATCCTGCAGGCGCATCCGCAGAAATGTCTCATCAATCTCCTGCCCGGCATTCCGCGTCATGAGACGAATGCGGATTTTGGAGTTCTGGTTGATATATCCCCGTCCCAGCGGATATCCATCATAATCATGCACGGTTACAATATCGCCGTTATGAAAGGTTCCGGTTATGCTTTCGATTTCGTTATCATAGATCCAGAGACCGCCGGATTTGACCGTGCGTCCCTCACCCTTTTTCAAAATAACCAGCGTATGATTGCCCATATTGTATTTTCTTCCTCTCTTCTTAAGTCTTAACATACTGTGACCCGGGCAAAGCATCCGCTCCAACGGTCAAAAGCACCCGCTCACACGCTTATACCCTCTCGGCATAATCCAGGCTGATCCACCCGTTCCGTCCGCTCTGGTATGATTTCAGCAGTCCCCATCCGGCGGACGATCCCGTCCCTTCGGAAGTCTCCACAATCGTGAACACGCCCTTCCCGGTATACTTCCCGGTCTTCGCGAAACCTGTCCCCGGGCCCGTGCGAATATTCAGATTGCTGATATTCACCTTCACCTGGAAGCTTTCCGTCCCCGCGCCGCCGGACGCATCCGCCGTACCCGTTGTTCCGGACGCAGTCGCCTTATCTGCCGTCCCGGACGCAATCGCCGCCTGGAACGCTTCCCACTGGCTCTCGTCCCCGGACTCCGCATTCCATCCGATGATTCCCGGACACAGTTTCCCGGTCACGTCATAATGACGGATCACATGATCCGCGTCAATGGAATACTGCTCTATCAGGTACCTCGTCAGCTCCACTGCCTTTGAGATCGCCGCATCTGTAAAACTCCATGTTCTGTCATTCGCGGAGGGTACTTTTCCCGTACTGTTTGTCGAACAGATCTCAATCCCGATGGAATTGGCATTCTTCGCTTCGCCATGCAGGGAGCCGCCCTTTGTAGATAATTTTCTGCCTCCACTGTGCCAGCAGTACCTGTTTTCCGGATCCGGATTGTACTGCACGATCGTACCATCATCCACAATATAATCCGCGGATGCCTGGTTCGCTGTACTGGCAAAATATTCCGCCGTGTCCGCTGCTGTCCCTTTCTCGGAAGAATCCCCCGCCGTATAATGGATCACAATATATTTGATCGTCCGACCTGGAGATGCGGTTGTATTGTGTGTGCTTGTCTTTTTTATAATCTTCACAGCCATATGAATCGTTTCCTTCCACATCTTAAAAATAATCATGGTACGGTATCATCATATGCATCCGCGTACTCCGGCGTGTAGCTGTCTGTTTCAATCGGTTCTGAACTGTTACTAAATATTATTATAAATGCATTGGTATGGAAAATCAAACACAATCCGTGCACACTGCCATTGAAGGAACTTCAGCATAAACAGTGCGAATCACAATTCCATCATGTCTCCATGCCGCCGGTTCAGATACTCGTTATAAACTGCGTTGCTATGTTCCAGCTGTTTCTTCTGCATGATCCGTTCCCGGTCACTAAGAATCGCCAGCATCTCATCCACAACTTCCCCTTCCGGAAGTTCGCTGTAATGGGACAGATAACAAATCATCCTCTGCGCTGTAAAATCCGTATTCAAGCTCTGCGTGATCAGGTCACAGAACCGTTCAGAATATCCTTTATCCAGCATGATCTGATATAATTCCTGGCTTACTGCTGATTTTTGTTTCATATGTCGTATTCTCCTTACTGCTGCTGGGCCTGCAAAAGCCACAGAATTCCTTGATAAGAGATATAAAATGTACATAGACCACTTTCCAGTCAGAACTTTTTGTG
>JAJQIL010000111.1 GCA_021199235.1 Lachnospiraceae bacterium
GCTACTTGGCGTGGCTTTTAGCTTCATCTACTCTGGCTAGGGTGTGACCTGTAACACCGTTTAACTGAAAAAGTGACCGTTTGGCTTACAGCTATTGCAATTTCCCGAAGGAAATTGTAAAGTAAATGACGAAAACGATTTCGCAAACTGCCGGGCAACCTGTTTTATAGTGACATGATGAGACTCTTATGATCTTCACAGTTACGACGTAATATATAGCGACACAATTCACAAGGAGGTGAGCACATGGTGCGGTATGTGATATATGCAGACCGGGAGCAGACAATAGCAGGTCTCGAAAATTATCTGCGTGAAGCCACACTTGAGAGAGATGAGTGGCCGCTCGTGCATGCTTATATCGGCACCGATGCGCTGCCGGAATATCTGAAGTTTGTACATCAGAACCCCTGTCTGATCATGCTGGTCGTGGCTGCAGGATCCTGTGGCCGCGAAGCTGCAAAACAGATCAGGGACAACAACCGGGATGCCCGTATGCTCTGGTTTTCCGATCGCGAAAATGGCGTCTGCTCCTATGAAATTGGCGTCACCTGGTTCGGACTCCTTCCTGTGACTCGCGAATCCGTCGCCGGCGCTCTGGATGCCTGTCAGATTCAGCCGCCGGCTTCCAAATGCTCTTATTCCACTTATTATAACACTGTCTCAGAATAAAGTCATTCCGTTTTTTGCTGACGGATGGCTTTTTTTCGTGCTTGCAAAGAAAGCGTAATTTTTGTATGATGGTAATTATTCAGGACAG
This sequence comes from Lachnospiraceae bacterium, assembly GCA_021199235.1. Classification (GTDB taxonomy): domain Bacteria; phylum Bacillota; class Clostridia; order Lachnospirales; family Lachnospiraceae; genus Choladousia. Next base: position 758 of record JAJQIL010000111.1, read on the forward strand.
TACCTCGCACTTGCTGCGAGGTACGTATGAAAATGTATATTTTACAGGAAAAAGTCCCATCGCGCAGCGATTTTAAATGGACTTTTTCCCGTAACTGTGAAGGTACTGAACAGTTACGTATGATGGTAATTATTCAGGAGAGTACTTCACGTTTGCCGGGAAGTACGTGTGATAAAGTATATGACGACGTTTTGCGCCTGCCGGGAAGCATGGAAGGATTGTTTTTTGTGCCTGGCAGTGCCTGCGGAGCGGGCATGAGAGTATGGAAAGACGGAAAGGAACCGGTGACGAAACATGGAACAGCCGTATATTTCCCTGAAAGGACAGATTTCTCTGGATTTTCTGAAAAAAAGGAATTTTACGGGAAGCTATAAAGAAATGCGCTACAATCTGTTCATAAAGGACGGCCAGCTGACGGCGGCAGTTTATCCGCAGCCGTACTGCTGGGAGCGCACCCCCGAGGAGCAGAAGACATATAAGTCCTTTGAGGCTTCAAAGGACGGACTCGAAGAGGCAATCGCCTGGCTGAATGAGGCGTATGAGACGGCTGCCTGGCGTTCCGTGGCGGATAGAGAAAAGTCCGCTTCTGAATAGTTACTTATGTTTAAACAAGAAAAAGAAGGGAGAAGAGTATGAAAAAAATGAAATGGGCCTTTGGGCTGGCTGTGGTGCTTTTGCTTTCTGTTTCACAGAGCTGTGTTCTGCAAAGCTGCGCGGAAGAACAGCAGGCAATTCTGGCGGAGGAATCTGCCGCGGTTTTGCTGGAGGAAAGCGGGATGATTCAGGAGGATGAGACGGATGCTCCGGATTCAGAGACGGAAGGAATTTCGGATGAAACAGGTCAGTACGGGCAGAATGCTGTAAATGGCGGAGAAAACACTATTTATATAGAAGAAATAGAGAGCATTGATGAATCGCAGATTCCGGAAGAGGTAAGCGTAGACGAAGGCGATGCGTCTATGCCATCGGACAATGACGGCACGTCTGCATCAGCAGACGATGACGGCGAGACCGTTTTGTTGAAAGAGGAGGAATCCGGAATAATCGGTGACCCGGATACGGCGGCTTACACGGAAAACGCAGGCGGAATCTCCCTTGCGTCGGTATCTGCGACAGACACGTATTCCCTGGGGGTGACCGTGACCTACGGGCAGACGGAGGCTCGCTCCATGCTGGACATGATCAACAGCCTCCGGACCGGCGACGATGCCTGGTACTGGAATGAAAGTAATTCGGCGAAAATCGTGTGCTCCGGGCTCTCTGAACTGACTTACGATTATGATCTGGAAGCCATCGCGATGCAAAGGGCGGCTGAGCTTGCGCTGTTTTATTCCCATACAAGACCGGACGGTACGACCTGTTGGACAGCATACGATGAGAATTCTTATGTATGGTACGCTGTCGGAGAAAATATCGCGGCTGGTTATACCACTGCCAGCTCCGTATTTACCGGCTGGGCGGAGGAGAATGAATATTATTCGGGACAGGGGCACCGCAGAAATATGTTAAGCAGCAGCTTCACATCTGTCGGAATCGGACATGTGTATTACAATGGCTGTCATTACTGGGTGCAGGAATTTGCCAGATCAACGAATACGAGCACTGCCGTGTCGGCGAACGACAGCGATACCGACGCGACAGTCAGAGTGCTTGACAGCAACATCTCAGTTGTCGTACTGTCCGCTGACAAAAGCGCATGCAATCTTCTGGCAGAAGAGAGCGAAGATTTGCCCAATCTGACTGTCAGTGTCACTTTGTCTTCGACATGGCCGGGCGGGCGCAGGCAGCCGGTGAACGCAGAGCATTCCTGGAGTGTGACGGGCGGCAGCTGCGTGTCAGTTTCCGGAAACCGGCTGATCGCGTCTTCCACGGCGGGGACTGCAGTGCTTCAGGCTGCTGCTATGGGGGAGACGCTGGATATACCGGTGACAGTGCAGTATGATATCGGCAAGGCAGAAGCGTCCCTGTCTGAAAACAGCCTGACATACAATGGTATTGCACAGACACCGACAGTGACCGTTCGCTATGGCTCCGCGATGCTCACGGAAAATACTGATTATACGGTCTCCTATTCGAATAATACCAATGCGGGAACCGCGTCAGTGACGGTGACAGGAACAGGCAGCTATACCGGCAGCCTCTCAAAGACGTTTACGATCGCCCCGGCGGCTGTTTCCGGCGCAACCATAACGCTGTCCGAGAGCAGTTATACCTGGGACGGATCGGCAAAAACGCCGTCTGTCACGGTAAATTATGGCGGCAGAACACTGACGGCCGGGACAGATTATACAATCGCATATTCGAATAATACAACGCCAGGTACCGCGACAGTAACGGTATCCGGCAAAGGAAATTATACAGGCACCGCGCAGAAGACTTTTACAATCAATAAAGCCAGCCAGTTGGTAACGGCCAGCGTGTCTGCCTCCTCCATTGCAGTGGGCGGAACAACGACGATCACTGCTTCCGGGCAGGGGACGATCACCTACAGCTCCGGCAATACGACCGTCGCGACTGTCAGCAGCAGCGGCGTGGTAACGGGAGTGGCTCCCGGCATTGCGACCATTACGGTGAATGCAGCAGGAAACGGCCTGTATAACGCAGCCGGCAAAACGATCACCATCACGGTGAAACCGGGTACGGCGACGATTTCCACTCTGACAAATACTTCCAAAGGAATCACAGTCACATGGAATGAAGTGACCGGCGCGACCGGCTACTATATTTACCGCAAGGCAGGCTCCGGAAATTACAGCAAGATCGCGACGATCACTGACGGCACAACGGTAAGCTATACAGATACAAAGGTAAAGAGCAAAAATGGAACAAAGTACACCTACAAGACAGTTCCTTACACTGTAAGCGCAGGAAAAACCATAGAAGGCACCTTTACCGCGAAGACGACGGTCCGCCTGACCGGGACGACGCTTTCGAGCGTAAAGAATTCCTCCTCGAAAAAGGCGGTCGTCAAATGGAAAAAGTCGTCTTCTGTGACCGGCTACCAGATTCAGTATTCCACGAGCAAGACGTTTGCGAAGGGAAACAAGACAGTCAAAATCTCCGGCGCGTCAAAGGTGAGTAAGACACTCTCCAAACTGACAAAGAAGAAAACATACTATGTACGGATCAGGACATATAAGACTGTCAGCGGAAAAACATATTATTCTGCATGGAGCTCTGTAAAGAAAGTGAAAATCACGAAGTGATCAAAGGCGTAATCAAAGCCAGAGACAGGAATCAGGGCCTGTCTCTGAACTTTTTCGAAGGGCAAGAAAAAAACACCGCCCCCGATACTCATGGTCATCGAAAACAGTGCTTTCCGTGCGCGATCAGGGGCTCGAACCCTGGACATGGACGAAAAAAGCCGCGAAATGGAGGGATTCGCACATTGCCAGTGCGCGGTGTAATCAAAGGTGTAATCAAAGATGCAGGCATGGTGTAGGCGGGAAAAGCGCTCTACGTTAAAAATTGTGTTGTGAATCTAACAGAATTATGATAAGATAATAACAATTTAGAGATCTGAAAGGGTTTTTTCATGAGTACCATAGAAGCAACGGTTTCTATGATGGAATCAATGTCAGAAGACGCAAGGATTCAGGTGCTTCGATATGCTCAGAGGTTGTTTTCAGCCAGGGATATTTGATTGTCTCTGGCCGTTTTTTTTGATTCTACTTTGCATAAGAGACGGATTGTGGTAGAATGCAAAAAGAATATGTATTAACGTGCCCATATTGGGTAGTCATGGGAATCTCTGACTGAAAAGCACGGCATACTGCTCTGCAAATGCAATATGTGCGGCTGGGTTTGTGAATGGAGGTGTCAGGATATGACAAAAATCTTTAATGTAAATGGTCTTTGCAGACCAGAGAAGCATTATATGGTAGATTTGGGAAAGCGTCTGGAAGCGATCAAAAAGATGGTGGACGACGGGGAATATTTTACGATTAACCGTGCAAGGCAGTATGGGAAGACGACTACCTTAAATGCGCTTGCTGATTATCTTCGCAAGGATTATCCGGTGATCAGCATGGACTTTCAGACTATGGATGCATTGGCGTTTGAGAATGTCGAGAATTTTGTGTCAGCATTTGCAGAGGAATTGCTGGATGCCATGGATTCGTTTCCGGATGAAATCGAGGAGAAGCTGACTTCATTTGTAGAAGGCACCGCGAGGCTCAATTCCCTTCAGGCGCTGTTTAAGGTCATAAAATCCTGGTGTCAGAAGCTGGATGTGACGCCGGTCCTGATAATCGATGAGGTGGATACGGCCACGAACAATCAGGTGTTTATAGATTTTCTGGCGCAGCTGAGGGCTTACTATCTAAAACGCCCGGGGACGGCCACTTTCCAGTCCGTGATTCTGGCAGGTGTGTATGATGTCAGAAATATTAAGAGAAAGATTCGTCCAGATGAGGAACATAAGACAAACAGTCCCTGGAACATCGCTGCAAAATTCCGCATTGACATGAGCTTTTCCGCAGATGAGATCAGTGAGATGCTGAAGGAATATGAGACGGATTATCACACCGGTATGGACAGAGCGGGGATTTCACAACTCATCTATGATTATACTTCTGGATATCCGGTTCTTGTATCCGGACTTTGTAAATTACTGGATGAGGAAATCGCCGGGACAGCGGCGTTTCCGAACAAAAGTGCTGCGTGGACAGCGGAAGGAGTGAACGAGGCGGTAAAGATTCTGCTGACCGAGCAAAATGCCCTGTTTGAGTCTCTGTGGGACAAGCTGAATCAGTATCCTGAAATGCGGGGACGCATCTATGATCTTTTATTCAGGGGTGAGCCGATTCCTTTCAATATAGACGACCCGGTGACGAATCTGCTTCATATGTTTGGTTTTGTCAAAAACGAGGGCGGCACAATGCAGGTCGCAAACCGGATTTTTGAAACACGGCTTTATAACTACTTCCTGATGACGGCAGATGCGTCCAAAACGGAAATGTTCCGGTTGGGCTCTGATGAAAAAAATCAGTTCGTAGCGGATGGTCATCTCGATGTGGAGCGTTTGCTGGAAAAATTTGTCGAATACTTCGATGACATATATGGAGATCAGGATCAGAAATTTGTAGAAGAAGACGGGCGCCGCTACTTTATGCTGTTCTTGAAGCCGATTATTAACGGTACGGGAAATTATTATGTAGAAGCACGCACCAGAAACCGAAAGCAGACGGATCTGATCATTGACTATCGCGGGGAGCAATTTGTAATAGAACTCAAAATATGGCGCGGCAATGCTTACAATGAGCGCGGTGAAGAACAGCTGGCGGAATATCTGGAATATTTTCACCTGAAAAAGGGTTATATGCTCAGTTTTAATTTTAATAAGAAGAAAGAGATTGGCGTAAAAAGAATATCTCTGGGCGATAAAATGTTGATTGAAGCGGTGGTATAGATCGAACTTATCTTAAGATGCGGCGAAGAAAGACCGGGAGGTGGTAAATGTGTGCAAAGCATTGTAAAAAGATGGGAATCATTCAGAAAAGTTCTCATAAGGCGAGAAAAATTTGAAAAGGCGCTTGCCGTCTGATGAATCGCGCCTCGTAATCAAAATATGCGGCTGCGTGTAATCAAAAAATGTAATCACGCAGGGCAAGAAAAAAACACCGCCCCCGATACTCATGGTCATCGAAAACAGTGCTTTCAGTGCGCGATCAGGGGCTCGAACCCTGGACACCCTGATTAAGAGTCAGGTGCTCTTCCAGCTGAGCTAATCGCGCATTTTCTATTGTTTCCTGCGAATTAATTCCTCATCTCTCGCAAGCAAGGTGTATTATAATACAGCCGTTTTAAAAAAGCAAGCCCAAATTTATCTTTTTTTAAGAAAATATGGGCCATTTATGATAATGTCCTTATATACCACAAGAGAAAATGTCCC
>JAJQIL010000112.1 GCA_021199235.1 Lachnospiraceae bacterium
TGGGACATTTTCTCTTGTGGTATATAAGGACATTATCATAAATGGCCCATAAACGCCAAAATTTTTTTCAAAAAAAGCTTGCAATTTCCGGGAAGCCGTGTTATATTATCCAAGCACGGTTCCTTGGTCAAGCGGTTAAGACGCCGCCCTCTCACGGCGGAAACAGGGGTTCGATTCCCCTAGGGACTATCCGAAAAGCTTCGCAGATGATGTATATGCATCGTCGTGCGGAGCTTTTTCTTTACAAATTTCTTTTATAAGTTTTTATGGAAGTGACCGTATGTTTGTGATATACTTGCTTCATAAATGGGGATGCCGTCCCGCGGGAGAACGGCATTGAAGCAAAAGATATTTCGTAACTGTGCAGGTACTGAACGGTTATGATATTGCTGACAGGTGGGTAAGATTGAAAAGACGGATTGAACAATTATTGAACGGGATATTTGAATATGAGCAGGGAAAGCTTGTCATCCGGCCGGAGGAGCTGACACTGAAAGGGGCGCCGCAGGAAGTGCTCCATGGAAAGTTTTTTGCGGAAGGCGCGGCCGGGCAGAAAGTGCATGGGTTTCTTTATCCATCCGATGTGCGGATGATCTGTGAGCCTGCGGAATTTCATGGTGCTTCCAATGAGATTCACTACCAGTTCGACTGCAGCGGCCTCAGGCAGGGGACGTCTGTCAGCGGGAAGATCTTCATCTGCTGCGACTGCGGAGAGTATGAAGTTCCATATACGGTAAATATCGCTGCGGGGTCTGTCGGCCGGGAGCTGCCGTTTTCTGATCTGGACGGTTTTGCAGACCTTGCCAGGACGGATGCGGAGATGGCCTGCAGGGCATTCTGGACGACGGAGTTTCAGACACTTCTGGAAGACAGGCCGGAATTGTTTTCGCTTTATGAAGGGGTGACGGTCCCGGCAGCTGAGTATCACGAAGAGAACAGCACGGGGAACCGCTCTGTGCTTATGCGGCACGCGATGGAGGAGTTCCTGATCGGAGCCGGTCTGAAGGACGCGGTCACTTTGACGATCGACGGACCGAAGGAAGGAATGCAGAGCTTTGCGGCTGCTGAGGAAGCGCCCCCTCGCGATGGCTCGGCGGCAAGTTGCAGCCGCGATCCTGAGAACGCCGCACGTTATGAGACTGCTTATGAATGGCGCTGCGATGAGATCCGGGAGCCGATGCGTGAGACGCTGCGCCTTCACAAAAGCACATGGGGCTTTCTGGAGATTTCCGTAGAATCCGACGCTCTTTTTGTGCGCCCGGAAAGGAAATTTTTTACGACGGAAGACTTCGCGGGCAGCAGCTTTGATCTTCATCTGATCCTTGACGCGAACCTGATGCATGCCGGCAACAATTACGCGAGACTTACTCTCCGTGCGGGCAGACAGACTCTTCAGGTGCTGGTGAGCGCGAAAAAGCCCGGCCGGGCGGGGAACCGTCAGTCGCATATCCGGAAGATCATGATCAAAAAGCTGGAGAATAATTATATCAGCTTCCGACTCAAAAAGATGGATCTCGAGACCTGGATTGAACGTTCGGTCAGCGTGATCAACAGCTACAAAAGGGCAGGCGGAGACGATCCGTTCGCGGATCTTTTTCTGGTGCAGCTGTATTTTGCCGATGACAAAAAGAACAGGGCGGCAAAGCTTCTGGAGCAGATCGAGGCTCAGAAAGACCGCCTTGATACCCCGGAACGCTATTGCTTTTATCTCTATATATCGACCTTCATCTACCGCGAGGCGTCTTACGTGGACCGGGTAGAAGAGGAGGTCACCGCGCAGTATTACCGCAGCCGTTCAAGCTGGCCTCTGATGTGGATCCTTCTGTATCTGCAGGAAAAATATTTAAATGATCCGGACGCACGCTATGAGGCGGTCGCGGAGCAGTTCCGCAGCGGTGGAAGCGCCGCTTCGCCGGGGGCTGGCGGCAGAATACAGCCGAGATCCGGTGAACGCTTCGCGTTGAGCGGCTGCGGCTGCCGCAGCCGGATCATGTATGTGGAGGCGTATCAGGTGCTCCGCGGCAATCCGTTCCTGCTGCGGCATCTGGGAGAATTTGAACTGCACCTGCTGTGTTTCGCGGATCAGGAAAAGGTATTGACGGCGGAGATCCTCCGTCAGGTCGCGAATCTTTCCATGCATCAGACACAATTTGACCGGCGCCTTTTTGATGTCCTCTCGCATGGATATCAGGTCTATCCTTCCGAGGATCTGCTGAGGGCGATCTGCCAGATCCTGCTTCGGGGACAGAAGACGGACCCCGTTTATTTTCAGTGGTATGCCCTCGGTGTGGAGAGCGGGCTGCGCATGAACGGACTCTATGAGGCCTATATGCAGACCATGGACTGCACGGATTTTCAGGAGCTTCCGCAGATCATCCGTATGTATTTTCCGTATGATACCTCTCTGGATTACCGCAGGCGGGCGGCGCTCTACCGCAGCATCGCGGACGCGCGGAAAAGCGATCCGCAGCCCTGGCTCAATCATCGCCCCGCCATGGAGCGCTTTGTGATGGAACAGATTGAGCTGGGGCATATCACGGACGACCTGGCGGCACTTTACCTTGAGCTTCTCAAAGAGCCAATGCTCACGGATTCGCTTGCGAAAAAGCTGATCCGGCTCTATTTTACCTGTGAGGTGACCAGTGACCTGCCCGGCAGGAAGCAGATCGTTCTGCATTCCGGCCGCATGACGAGAGAGATCACAGCCGGTCTTTCGGATGGGATTGGCCAGATCCGGATCTGTGATTCTGACAGTGCGGTATTTCTGACAGACGAGAAAGGACAGCGCTATGCTGCCGGGGACAGCTGCCGTATCCGCCGCATTCTGGATATGGATGCGCTCTCCGCTCCGCTTCGGTCGGCGCTAAACGATCGTCCACTGGACGATCAGCGCCCTCGCTGCGCATCGGCGGCAGATCGCAGCCACGATGCAGAGAACGCTGCGCGTTGCGCGGCTGCTGATCAGAGGCTGCTGGCGTGGTGCGCGAAAAAGGCGCCCGAGGATGCAAATCTGGTCGTCTACCTGACAGCGGAATGCCGGAAAGACCAGATCATGAATGAACAGCTGCTTCCGTACTTTATGGCGGGCTGTGAGCTGGCCGGGATTTCGGACGGCTTCCGTGCTGCACTCAGGAAACAGATGCTTTCCTGGTATATGGAGCATCCGATGGATGATACGCTTCCGGATTTCCTTGACCGGATCGCTTATGATGATTACATTCAGGTTGGCAAGACGGCCCTGATCACGCTTCTCGCCGAGGAAAGCCGGTGCACGGAGGCGTTTGAGCTGCTGAACCGGTATGGCGCGGAAGAGATCCCGCTGCTCCAGATGGTCCGTATCTGCAGCCGCATGGTGCTGGAGCTGGAGTTTGAAGAGAACGTGATGCTCCTCTCTCTCTGTCATGAATGTTTTGAAAAAGGAAAATATGATGATAAGCTGCTGCGATACCTGCTCCTGTACTATGAGGGCCCGGTCGGGAAGATGAAGCTGGTGTGGAGCGCTGCCTGCGAATTCGGGCTGGATGCGATGCTGCTCGAAGAGAAGATCCTGATGATGATGCTCTTCACCCGGCAGGGGACGGAAGGCTCCGAGCCGATCTTTGAGTCGTACCGGAAAAAGCTCGGCCGCAAAAAGCTTTGCAGGGCTTATGTGAATCTGAAATCTTACGAATATTTTGTCAAAGGCCTTCCCGTCGCGGAGCCGGTCTTTGCGTTTATCGAGAATGAATACCGGCGTTTCAGCGGGACGGATCGTCTGACCGAACAGGAAGAGGTATGCCGCCTGGCGCTGCTGCAGTATTATGCGAGATCAGTCTCCCTTTCCAAAACGCAGCGTGTATACGCATCGGAGATGCTGGAAGAATTCATGACAAAGGGAAAGCGGTTCGCGTTTTATCTGCGCTTTGATGAGGAGCTTCTGAGACCGTGGCAGCTGGACGGGCATGTGTTTGCGGAATATGCCGGCAGCCCGGAGAGCACGGTATTCATTGAGTACCGTATCCGCCGGCAGGGAGAAGCAGCGGAAGCACCCTTTACGCGGGAGCCTGTGCCGGACTGCTTTGAAGGCATATTTGTACGGGAATTTACACTTTTTGCGGATGAGGAAATCGAGTGCCGGTTTATTGAAGAGCCTTCCGGCGGAAAGGAAGCCAGCAGCTCCAGACTATGGATCCTGAAGGCGAACCAGGAGGAAAACAGGCCCGGTATGTACGGCCTGCTGAACCGGCTGTGCAGACAAGTGAGCGATAAAGATGAGTCCGGGGCGATGGAAACGCTGGATTCGTGGCTGACACTGGAGTATCTTGCGAAAGAAGTGTTCACATTAGTATAATGGCCACTGTTTGGTACAGTATTGTGTAATGATACAGGGAAAAAGGTCAGGAAGATAACAGCAGGTGATGGTTATGATACAGGCTAAGGATGAACTGATATTAGGGATAGACCTGAATGCGGAATATGCGCAGGTGACGTACTGGCACCAGTCGGTCCGGGAGCCGGAGACACTGGGTGTCCGGGACGGGACGCAGCAGCTTCCGCCCGGGATGGAACAGACGGAGGAATATCCCGCCGTTGACCGTGTTTTTGAGAAGATCGAGAAGGGAGAACCAATCGAGAGCAACGGCATTGTGTATGAAACGGGAGAGATTCTGGCAGCTTACCTGCGCCTTTGCATTGCGGATCTGAAGCTTTTGACCGACAATACGGTCCTTCATGTGATGGTGACGGTGCGGCAGCTGGATGAATCCCTGAATCAGGTGATCGTTGATGCTCTGCAGCGTCTTGGTGTGGATCGAAAGCGGATCTATGTGCAGGATTATCTCTCTTCCTTCTATTATCATACGGTGAATCAGAAAAAAGAACTCTGGATGCAGGATGTGGCGCTTCTCACCTGGGAATCAGAAGAAGTCGTCGGCTATGTGCTGCATATTGACCGTTCCACAAAGCCGGCGATCGCCTCGGTTGATCCCGTCGCACGGCAGCCGATGACTGAAGAAGTGCGCGCCGGCCGCTCTGAAGAAGACTGGAATAAAGAGAAAGACCGTCTCTTTTTTGAACTTCTGAAAAAGGTCTTTGAAAGACGAACGGTGTCGGTCAGCTATCTGATGGGCGACTATTTTAATAAAAGCTGGGCGAAGCGGTCGATCCAGTTCCTCTGTACGGGACGGCGTGCCTGGCAGGGCATGAATTTGTATTCCAAAGGCGCGTGCTATGCGGCCATGGAGCGGGCGGGACTGATTCCGCCGCGCGAGATCCTGTACGGCGGGATGGATATGGTCGACCGGAATATCGGCATGGAGATGCGGATCAGAGGAAAGGATAGCTGGTATCCCCTGGTGAATGCCGGGGTCAACTGGTATGAGGTGCATCATGTGTGCGAATTTATCCTGCACGGGGAACGGGAAATCCGGCTGTTTTCGCGGCCGATGGATCCGAACGGCCTTTCCGTCGAACACACCATGCGTCTTCCCGGTTTGCCCAGGAGACCGGACCGTGCGACCAGACTTCGTCTGACGGTGTACTTTTCTTCCCCTTCTCACTGCCATATCGATGTGGAGGATCTGGGCTTCGGAGGCCTGTACAAGTCCTCCGGCATGAGCTGGAGCAGAGACGTTCGGTTTTAGAGTCCGGTCAAATGATACCGCAGGCAGCATATAGCCTGCTGTTTTGAACAAGAAGAATAAGAACAGCAGCAAAAGGAATACAGGAGATTGCCATGAGCTACGATCTTTGCCTGCTGAAGCAGGCCAGTCAGCCATATTATATAGAAAACATCCGCACCGGGATCTATTCTCTGGAGGAGCTTTGCTTTTATCTGCATAATAACATCTGCCTGATCGATGAGAGCATTATCAATGAAAAGCTCTGCGACTGGATCCGGGACGAGCTGCATCTGAACCGCCTTTACCGGCAGCTGTACGACCAGCTTCAGAGGATTGAAGAGCAGTCCCGTAAAAATCAGACAGCACAGCGGGGATCCGGCGGGGAAAAGACTTCCGCACAGGGCCTGGCGGCTTCTTTTGTGCTGCCCATCTTTCGGGAGGCAGGGTACCTGACAAGTCAGGAGATGCATGCATATCAGGATCAGCTCGCAAAGCTGGAGGTGCAGTCGGAGGAAATGAAGCAGAAGCTGCGCGGAGATTATCTGGTAAAGGAAAAAATGTTCGCCCGCGCGGTGTGGATGTACCGGCAGATCCTGAAAAACCGCAATCCGGGCAAGCTGGGCACACAGTTCTATGCCGCCGTCTGGAACAATCTCGGCGCGGCCTGCGCGGGACTGTTCCGCTTTGAGGAGGCGGCCGACTGTTTTATGGAATCCTGGCGGCTGATGAAGACAAAGGAAACCTTCCGGAAATACATCAGTGCGCTGCCCCTGTTTTTATCCGAGGAAGAATATCAGGAACGCCTGAAAGAGCTGCAGGCCGATGAGTATCTGGTGCGGACGATCCAGGAGTATAACGCAAAGCTTTGCGAAAATCCGGAGTTCCTGGCTCACAGAGATCAGGTCAGGGAAAGACCGCTCGGGGAAACAGTCGATGACCTCAAGGAGCAGTATTCCAGGAGTACGCGCACCTGACAGATGGTATCTGCTGCGCTTTTGCGGGGAATTCTGCCTTGGCGTCCGCTGCAGGATGGTATTTACGGT
>JAJQIL010000042.1 GCA_021199235.1 Lachnospiraceae bacterium
GCAGACAGCGGGGTGTGATTCGCGGTCATATGTACAGAAACATCAATGATTGTGTCTAAACATATTCTGAACCATTACCCTATCCTCAACTCTGCCTTTAATGCCTCCTGCAGAACACCTTACATCCCGCTGCCTTTCCCCATGTTGTTTGTACTGATTTTCGTCAGGCTCTTTGCGCTGCTTTTTTCGGTATCATCAGACTCCAGATCTGCCGGGAATGCCACCTGCTCCAGCTTCACACGCACATTCTCATTCACCCTCAGGATGAGCGCCTCCGCGCAAGCCTCTTCTTCCCCGGTAGAATCTTTCATGCAGACTCTTCTGCACTCCTCTACCGCATGATCGATCTCATTTAAATATTCCCCTGCTTTTTCCAGTACCTCGATAGCCAGTCCGCCCTCCTCATCTGTCTCATAGGTGATAAGTTTTTCGCGTTTCAGTCTGGAGAGTGCCCGGGAAACTCTCTGCGCGTTAAGCCCGGTCAGCTCCGCGATCTCTTTGCGGCTCTCAAACCGACGGTTGTTTTCGAATAATAAAAGCAGCAGCGCCTCGTCAAGTGTGATCTTTTTCAGCATCGCGCCCAGTCCAAGGTAATACTCCAGCAGCTTGCGCAAATAATAGAAGTCAGCGAGCACCCCGCGCGTATCGCTGACAGACTGCCCGGCCAGCTTCACCCGCTCCTTTCCGAGGCGGGTGCTGCCCGGCACAACGGTGGGCATGACAAGCCCGTCCATGGCCGTGCTGATCAGAAACATGCGCACCTTCTGCTTTACCTCGGCATAATCTTCCTCATATACATCCCTGTAAAAAGCATTGTAATAATCGAACACGGTACTTTTCATCCGCACCGTGTTGCTGATGCTCGCCCCCTGCGACACCAGGCTGTCCTTTCGTTTCATATAATAATAGACCGGCGCCTGCACCGCGTAAAGGCGCTCCGCGTAGCGGATATACTCCAGATTGAAAAGGAAATCCTCGCACCAGTCAAGCTCGACATCCATCCGGATCTGATGCTCCTCAATGATAGAGCGCCGGAAAAGCTTGTTCCAGAGCACGCCATAATAATAATCGGCCGGATTCTCAATCATATAGGAAGCAAATTCCCGGCGATCCATCACATGGTCCGCGTCGATGTCCCCCTTCTGTGAAAGGCGCTTGCCGTTCACACGATAAAAATCCGCAATCACCAGATCACAGTCCTTTTCTATCGCCGGCCGCACCAGCAGCTTTGTCGAGTCCGGCGTCAGCCAGTCGTCGCTGTCCGCGAACTGTACATATTCCCCCTGCGCAAGCTCCAGCGCATGATTCCGGCTTGCGGAAACGCCCGCGTTCTCCTGGTGAATGACGCGGATCCGCGCATCCTTCCCGGCGTAATCGTCGAGAATTGCAGCCGTGCCGTCGCTGCTCCCATCGTCAACCAGCAGAATCTCCAGATTCTGATATTCCTGGTTGCGGATGCTGTCTACACAGCGTCCGATGTAGTCCGCAGCATTGTAAATCGGGACAATGATACTCACCAATGGTTCCATGTAGATCCTCCTGTTTTCGTCAGATAAATGCAATCATATATAACGGCAGCGTAATGATACCATCTTCGCTCACTCCTGTGTTCCCATCAACGAACTTATATCCAAAGCAGATATCTTTATGATTTTTCATAAGTGATTTGAGCGAGCCTGCCCTTGTATTTCCGCTTTTCACTTCAATAGGAAGCACCTTCCCATCTTTTTGGATTAGAACGTCAATTTCTTTTTTTAACGTCTCATTTTTATAAAAATATAACGGATACCCTTTTTTATACAGAGCATCTGCAATTGCACATTCATAGATCCCCCCTTTTGAGTTTCCCGCCAAGGTGTTTTCCACAATATGCTGTTTTAACGAGAAATCCTTCATCGCCATCAATAATGATAAATCTGTTGTATAAGCCCTGAAAAAATCGTCTCTTGCGTAATCATCTAAATCAAATCTGACATCTGTCACAAGTTTGCACAGATGTACCATATCTGCGCGAAGCAGCCACTCAACGCTTGAATAATATTTTTGTGCCCGGCCCCCATGTTCCACTTCTTTATATTGAAATTTGTGGTTTTCTTTATCCAACAACTGCTTTGCAAGAGAAAGGTAGCATTTTTCTGCTTTTACTTTTTCTTCTGCCGTTGCATAATGTGCTATGTCATACTGATATCCCTGCAGGAGGCTTCTCTGTATCCTGTCAACATCCCTGAAGTCCCTTGTATCTACATATTTTTGAACCGCCTCCGGCATACCGCCTGTTGCAATATACTGTCTGTAATAATTCATCATCTGCGAATGGACAGCCTCTGGTATCACAGTCTCTGCGTGCAGGTAATTGCAAAAATTCCCTGTCATATCTTCCGAAATCCCCATCCCCCAAAGGAACTCCTCAAAATCAAGCCCATACATTTTCAGATAATCAACATAGCCGACCGGATAAGACGAGGCACGTTTATAGTCTATTCCCAGAAGCGACCCTGAAGCAATCACATCAAAGCGATTATCGATTGCCCAAAACTTCAGTGAGGTGAGCGCTTCCTGGCACTCCTGAATTTCATCCAGAAAAATCATCGTTTCTCCGGGAATGATTTTCTTCTCAGGGAAACGGAAGCGCATGGCCATGACCATAGCATCCACCGTGAGATCGCCGGAAAAAATATCAGCAGCAGAAGGCATCTGTTTGAAATTGATTTCAACAAATTCCTCATAATTCTCTTTTGCAAACTGTTCGATGATATATGTTTTTCCGGTCTGTCTGGCCCCCTGCACGATAAGGCATTTTTTATCCTTCGAATGGAGCCAGTTTTTAATATCCTTTGTCGCTTTTCTTTTCAGCATAAAACACCTCAGGTCAATCATGGTAAACGGCGTAAGTCGCTTCCAGTTATCAAAAATTATTTGCGATTAATGCTTAATATCAACATTTTAGAATATAAAAATGTAATCTCTATCAACATTTTTGCCATTATACCATCATTTCAATCCTGTTTCCAGTGTCATTTGCGGAAAAAAGCAACCAGACAGGCGCGAACTGCAGAGCTGCTGCATTCCTTTCGCGCCTGTGTACAAAAAACACGTAAAATCCCGGTAAGTACTCTCTGGCACTCACCGGGATTGTTTTTATATAACCGTGATTTTATAACAAGTTCACAACCGCATCGACATATGAAGCAGAGCGCAGACCTGTGGCCTGCTGTTCAGAACAGTTACGTTTTTTTCTTACCGTTTCCGCGGCTTCGGATTCGTACTCTGCGGGTTCGTCGCCCAGATCTCATCCGCCGTCGGTGTCCAGCTCTCGGCGTAAGGTGTAGTCTTGTCACAGAGATCATCCACGCTCTCCGGACTCTGGTAATCCGTATTGACCGCGTTCGTCTCCTTTACCATCTTGCGCAGGCACTCCGGATTCTCCAGCATCGGGCAGGGACGCAGCATGTTGTCATTGAACGGCTGATTGTCGTGGTACGCCTGGAAGAGCGGGCTCTTTAAGGCATCCTTCAGCGAGGTATTCTTGATGTTGCAGTTGGAGTAATGGATAAACACGCACGGCTCTACATCGCCCTTCGCGTTGATGTGCAGGTAATACCGGCCTCCGGCTATGCAGCCGTGCACATACTCTGCATCATTCTGGAAGTCCAGTGTAAACAGGGACTTCGTCTGACGATATTCGCGGATCTTGCTGTACATCAGTTTCCGCTGCTCCGGGCTCGGCAGAAGCTCGGCGGAAGCGTCGTTTCCGACCGGCATATAATGGAAGAACCAGGCGAAGTACGCACCGCAGTCGATCAGATGGTCAAAATAATCCTCGCTGCTGACGCTCTCCACATTTGCTGCCGTATAGCAGGTGGAAACGCCAAACGGAACTCCGCGGTCTTTCAGAAGCTTCATGGAGTGCATCACCTTCTGGTAGATGCCCTTGCCGCGGCGGCCGTCATTGGCTTCCTCGGAACCTTCCACGCTGAATGCCGGGATAAAGTTCTTCACGCGCAGAATTTCATCGCAGAATTCCTCATCGAACAGGGTACCGTTTGTGAATGCCAGGAATTCGCAGTCCGGATGCATCTCACACAGCTTAATCAGGTCTTTTTTGCGCACTGTCGGCTCGCCGCCGGTGTATATGTACATGTATACGCCGATCTCCTTGCCCTGACGGATGATCGAGTCGATCTCTTCCAGCGTCAGGTTCAGCTGATGGCCGTACTCAGCAGCCCAGCAGCCGGTGCACTGCAGGTTGCACGCGCTCGTCGGATCGAGCAGGATCGCCCACGGTGAGTTGCAGTTGTTCTCTTTCATATTCTCTTCCTGAAGCAGGCTTCCCTTCAGGCTGGCATTGATGATAAAATTCTCGAAAAAGGCTTTCCGCACGCCCGGATCCAGCTGATACATCCGCATGATCAGCTGATACCAGTTGTTATTCTTGTCTTTGAGCACGTTGCGGACCGCGTTCCGCTGTCCCACGTACCAGTCCTTCGGTACATATTTGTCCACCAGATCCATCAGCTTCGGGATATTTGTCTCCGGATCCTTTTCCAGATATCCCAACGCCTGCTTTGCCACAACCTCAATCGCTGCCGATTTTGCCTTGTCTGTCAATTTCATCTCAATCTCTCCTTTTCTTCTTCCTGTGTTTTTATTTCTTCCAATTCTTATTCTTCCAAAGGCTGCCGCCTGTTGCTCTGATTACAATTTTACCGGGGGCCTCGTTTGTACTCTCTTTTCCTGTATATTTGTTTTTTCCTGTCTGTGTACGCTGCTTCCTCGCCTGCATATTCAGGAATACCCGCCCTGCCCGCTTTCTTCTTCCGGCCGGTCGGAAAACCGATCCAGAATCCTTACCGTATAAACCGCGACGCACAGGTTCAGGATCCCTTCCAGAAGAACCGCCGTTCCGGCCAGTCGCATCGCAGCTCCTGTGCCATTATATGGGTCGATCACCAGAATCATGCCAAAAATTCCGGTCAGGATCGCGACCAGCAGAATTCTCCACCAGAGATCCAGGCCAAATTTTTTCGCGTCCAGAGACATCTGAATACGCAGCAGCGCATCCATCAGGATCACCAGTCCCAGCACTGCGCCCAACAGTCTCGAATAGCTTTCTCCGCGGATCAGAATCAATATTCCAAGTGCCGCCATCAGGATGCCGAACGCGAAATCATACTGAAATGCCAGGCAATAGAAATCCTTTGAAAAGTATCCGATCATCTTGATGATCCCATCAACGATAAACACGATTCCCAGCACACGGATGAGGGTATCCACCGGCCAGTCCGGCTTTATGATCAGGCAGACGCCAAGCACACAGACAATGAGTGCTATGATGATATAGCCGTTGCGAGCCACTTTTAATGTTCTTAACTGGTCCACGCACTTCCCTCCTTTCGATTCTGTCTTTCACTATATTTTATAGCAAACGTTTTTTTGAAAAAAAACAGACAAAAAAAGAACAATGTCCAAAATTCGAACACTGTTCCGCATTTGACTAAGTTTGTGAAACGGATCGTAACCGTTCCGTATCTTCCCGGTTACAACAGATCTCAGACCTGCCGCATCATACACCAAAAATCACCTCTGCGGCGGTACCTGCTTTAATGCATTCATCACATGCTTCATATCAGCACCCAGATCCTCTTTCATCCCATTCTCCATCCAGTCCAGAAGGATCCCCATTAATAAGCATTTCTGATAACTGCGCATCAGCCGCTGATCCTCCTGGGAAAGCTTCGTAATATCAATATAATCTCTTGCTTTCAGCACATAATTGGAAACAATATATTCACACATCACATCCAGCTGATGCTGCAGAACCGCCCGATCCAGGGAACGGTAGATGTGAAGGAGCGCACGCCGGTTCTCCTGAAGCAGCTCTACGACCTGCACCAGACCATCAAAGACATTGTCCGCTTCCAGGTGCGTCTCCATGATGCGGTCCATCTCTCTTTTAAAGGCAAACTCCATCACGTCCGAGATGTCCCGGAAATGATAATAAAAAGTATTCCGGTTAATCCCGCACCGCTCCACGATATCTTTCACCGTGATCTTTGTAAAGGAACGCTCATTCAACAGCTCCATCACGGTCTGAATAATGATTTCCTTGGTCTTTACTGCCATAAAATCTCCTTTTAATTGTCATAGATTCGCCTTGCGAATCTGTGACGAAGGCCGCCGCATTGCCCACAGGGCAATTCTGCATGCGGCGGCTCACCGATTTGGAAGCATCTTAACACATCCCACAGGGAATGTCCAATCATTTCCGGCGCTGTTTTTCCCGGGTATGGGTGCTGTTTTTCCTGTGTTTGTAACTGTTCAGTACCTCTCAGCTGGTGTGAGGTACTGTCCTGAATAATTACCTGTCAAGCGTTTTTGAAAATGTCCTGAAAAATTTTTAACATAGGCCCCGGAGAA
>JAJQIL010000069.1 GCA_021199235.1 Lachnospiraceae bacterium
AATTTATGATAAAAATGTAAAAAATAATTGACGCATTATTTTTGATGTGTTATTATTCTAAAGTATGCCGCGCAGAGAGGTATAAGCATCGCTTCATTATATATGGTAATTTTTTTAGAGTCTGCTGTATATCAATGATCGGTCACCGGATCTGGCGAGTAATGATAGACAGGAGGTGTGCCATATGTACGCAGTGATTGCAACAGGTGGTAAACAGTACAAAGTAGCCGAGGGCGATATCATTAACGTAGAAAAGCTTGGTGTTGAAGCTGGTGAGACAGTTACGTTTGATCAGGTACTTGCAGTGAGTGATGATGGACTTAAGGTTGGCGCGGATGTTGCTGGTGCAACAGTTACCGCTACTGTAGTGCGCAATGCAAAGGCTAAAAAAGTCATCGTCTACAAGTACAAGAGAAAAACAGGCTATCACAAGAAAAACGGCCACAGACAGCAGTACACACAGGTTAAGATTGAAAAGATCAATGGTTGATCAGTATGATTACATTTACCGTGTGGAAGTCCAATAATCAATACAGGGGATTTGTTTTTGACGGCCATGCAGATTATCTGCCCTATGGCGAGGATATTGTGTGTTCCGCAGTTTCAGCTTTGGCAGTGAATACTGCGAATTCTGTTGACGCTTTTACCGAAGAGATTTTTGAGCTGGAGACAGCCGAAGATGGAGGGTATCTGAAAATGATATTCCCGAATGGCGCGAATGAAAAGACCTCTTTATTGATGGACAGCCTGGTGCTTGGGATCAGAAGCATCCGGGACGAATATGGAAAAGAGTATATTGACCTTACTTTTAAGGAGGTGTGACAAATGTTAAATATGGATCTTCAGTTCTTTGCTCATAAAAAGGGAGTTGGTTCTACTAAGAACGGCAGAGATTCCGAATCGAAGAGACTGGGCGCGAAGAGAGCAGATGGTCAGTTTGTAAAAGCCGGTAATATTCTTTACAGACAGCGCGGTACAAAAATCCATCCAGGAACCAATGTTGGTCGGGGCGGAGATGATACGTTGTTTGCAACGGCAGACGGGATTGTTCGTTTCGAACGGCTTGGACGTGACAGGAAGCAGGTGTCTGTTCATCCGGTTGCAGCCGAATAAGTTTATGAAAGGCTTCAAATCAGATTGTGGTTTGAAGCCTTTTCTTTGTAATGCGCAGAGCCGGGCAGGGAGTTTTGCGGCTAAAGCCGCACCCGGCTCGCGCAGGCGAGTAGGAGTCGAAAAGGTCGCCTCCTACTTGATTTTGATGAGTCGGGTATAGTGCCCTTACAGATAGGAGACAATCATGTTCGCAGACAGAGCTAAGGTTTTGATCCGATCCGGCAAAGGCGGAGATGGTCATGTCAGCTTTCGAAGAGAAAAATACATTCCGGACGGCGGTCCGGATGGCGGAGACGGTGGCAAAGGCGGCGATGTAATCTTCGAAATTGATGATGGAGAGACGACACTGATTGATTATCGTCATAAAAGAAAATTTTCCGCAGGGGACGGCGAGCCTGGTGGTAAACGCCGCTGCCATGGTAAAAATGGTGGTGATCTTATTCTAAAGGTTCCTGCCGGCACTGTGATTAAAGAAGCAGGAAGCGAAAAAGTGATCGCTGATATGTCTGGAGAGAACCGCAGGCAGGTGATCCTGAAAGGCGGTCGCGGCGGCTTTGGAAATATGCATTTTGCAACACCAACCATGCAGGCGCCCAAATATGCTCAGCCCGGACAGGAAGCACAGGAAGTCGAAGTCCTGCTTGAATTGAAAATGATTGCGGATGTCGGCCTGGTAGGTTTTCCAAATGTAGGAAAATCCACTTTTCTTTCCCGTGTCACCAATGCTGCTCCCAAAATTGCCAATTATCATTTTACAACGCTTTCCCCGAATCTTGGTGTTGTAGATATGAATGGGGGAGGATTTGTTCTTGCAGATATCCCCGGTCTGATTGAAGGGGCATCCGAAGGTGCCGGACTTGGATATGAGTTTTTACGGCACATTGAACGCACAAAGATAATGATTCATGTCGTGGATGCGGCTTCAACAGAAGGACGCGATCCAATTGAGGATGTTTATAAGATCAATAATGAACTGAAAGCATATCGGGCAGATTTGTCTGAACGCAAGCAGGTGATTGCGGCTAACAAGCTGGATGTTCTTGCTGATGATCTGCAGGATGGTGAGGATTCTCCGCTGAGACGGCTAAAAAAAGAATTTGAGCCCAAAGGTATTCCTGTTTTTGGTATTTCCGCTGTGAGCGGGCAGGGTGTTACAGAACTGCTTCGTTGTGTTCAGAAAATGCTCCAGGAATTGCCGGCAGAGACGACTGTATTTGCACCGGAATATGATCCGCAGGAACATTTTACCGGAAAGTCACTTCCATTTTCTGTTGTGAAATCAGCGGAAGAAAACAATACGTATATTGTAGAAGGTCCGCGGATTGAGCGTATGCTTGGCTATACGAATCTTGAATCTGAAAAGGGATTCCGGTTTTTTCAGAACTTTTTGCGTGAAAACGGCATTTTGGATCAACTGGAAGCACTTGGAATTCAGGAGGGCGATACCGTATGTATCTATGACCTTCAGTTTGATTATTATAAGGAGTAAAATATGACAAGCAAACAAAGGGCTTATCTGAAAAGTCTTGCGATGACGACAGAACCTGTGCTTCAGATTGGGAAGGCTTCTCTGACGCCTGAGCTTACAGCTGCAGCAGATGAGGCACTCGCAGCGAGAGAACTGATCAAGATCAGTGTTCTGCAAAGCTGCATGGACGATCCTCATGTTTTAGCGCAGATGATTGCGGACCGCACACATTCTCAGGTCGTGCAGGTAATCGGGAAAAAAATCGTACTTTATCGGGAAGGCAAGGATAACAAAAAGAAAATAGTGCTGCCTTAAATGACTCACAGACAATACTTCTGAACCCCTCTGGTGCAATACAGACCTGTATATGGAGACTGCTATTATATGAATGAAATCCATTTGAACGATATCGTTACGAAAGATTGCTTTATAAAAGACAGCGTTACGAAAGATCACCGTCTGAGCTATACAGGTATCAGTGATAACCATGAGAAGGCCCAGCATAAGACGGAGGCCGGACATTGCAGGAAAGGCATTATGGGGGGAACCTTTGATCCGATTCATAACGGACATTTAACCCTTGCGCAATGCGCGTTACAGCAGTTTCAGCTTGATGAGATCCTGTTCCTGCCTGCCGGAAATCCGCCGCACAAGCAGGGACGGACTGACGGCGCAGCTGCAGCTGCCCGGCTTGCCATGGTACGGCTGGCGATTTCCGGTTATCCATATTTTTTACTCGATGATGAAGAAATGTATCGCTACGGATTATCCTATACCAGAGATACCCTGATCCGCCTGAACGAAAAAGAGCCTGACACAGAGTTTTTCTTCATCATAGGTGCGGATTCCCTGATGACTTTTGATACCTGGTATCAACCGAATATTATCTGCAAATACTGCAGCCTGCTGGTTGCCCCCCGCGACGGCGCAGATGCGGACATGATCAATCACAAGATGGAACAGCTGCGTCTGGACTATAATGCATCAGTATTTCTTCTTGATTCTCCGCAGGTAGAGGTTTCTTCTACAGATATCCGTCACTTATGTGAGGAAAATCGCTCCATTCGGGGACTTGTGCCGGATGCGGTCGCAGACTATATAAAAACACATGATCTTTATTCGCGGACGTTCGTTGCGGAAAGCTGTGAAAAGTGAAAGGAATGTTCTATGAGCAGCTACAATCTGATTAAAATGCAGAATAAATTAAAAAAGGATCTGGACGAAGCACGTTTTATCCACACACAGGGAGTTATGTATACGGCTGCATCACTTGCAATGTGTTATGAGCAGGATCTGGAACGTAGTTCTGTAGCCGGTCTCCTGCACGACTGCGCCAAGTGTATTTCCAACAGTCAGAAGCTTCGGCTTTGTGAACGCTACAATATCTCCGTTTCTGATGTAGAGCGCAAAGCACCACATCTGCTTCATGCCAAGTTGGGAGCCTGTATTGCTGAGGATAAATATGGCATTGAAGACAAGGAAATTCTTTCGGCTATTCGATGGCATACGACCGGGAAACCCCAGATGACAATGCTGGAAAAGATTATTTTCCTTTCTGACTATATAGAGCCGGGGCGCACAAAAGCACCGAATCTTTCCTGTATCCGAAAGACAGCATTTTCTGATCTTGATCTGGCTGTTTACCTGACTCTGCGTGACACACTTTCTTATTTGCAGGAAAAAAAAGCATGTCTTGATAATCAGACGGTTGTGGCTTATAATTATTACGAAGATCTGATCGGAGAAAAGGAGGATTCTTGATTTATGGCTGATCATGCAGCAAACAAAATGGCTAAGCTGGCCTGTGACGCACTTCTTGAAAAGAAAGCGGAAGATATCAAGATCATAAATATCGAAAAGGTATCTGTGCTGGCTGATTATTTCATCATTGCTTCCGGGACGAATCATAAACAGGTGCAGGCAATGGCAGACAATGTGGAAGAGGTTCTCGGCAAGGCCGGGTTTCCGCCAAAACAGACGGAGGGATACCGCACAGCCAACTGGATTCTGATCGATTACGGCGATGTCATTGTCCACGTATTTGACACAGAAAATCGTCTGTTTTACGATCTGGAACGGATCTGGAGAGACGGAAAGGATATCTCAATTGAAGAACTGAATGAAAAGGCAGGAGAGTAGTGGGATGAGCGTTGATAAAAAATTTTTAGTAAAAAGTATTCAAAAAAAGGAAAGCCTGATCGTCGCATACTGCAGTTTTACAAATATGCCGTTTATCGTATGCGATCCGGAATCATTCAATGATCAGGTATGGCTTTTTGACACGGAAGAGCAGCTGCAGGAATTTGTAAAACCTTATATTCAGCAAAAAATTGCACTCAAGGGTATCAAATATCCCAACAGCAAATTCCTTGGTTTTTTTGCTACTTTGTTTTCCATTGGCGTGAATGAACTGGTATTCGTAAGCAGTATGGGTACGCAGAAACTGGGGCTTGAGGAACTGGTGCGCAGACCGGATTATTCGAAGCTTCCGAAAGAGCAGCAGCCAATCTTCAATTCAGAACTTCAGCTGACCGGGCTTTATTTCATGCAGGAAGCAGCCAGACAGGTTCCAAATGAACAGAAAACAAAGCTTCCCGAGCTGGAAGAAGAGCTTTCGGTCAATCTCATGAAAGCACGGTATGTAGTGCCAATTGAACTTTTGGATGGTCCGGAAAACGATATGGAGAAACTGAAGCAGAGAAAATACCGCCTGCCGGTTCTGAAAAATAAAAACGGGGATGTGCTTCAGCCTCTGTTTACCGATCCGACAGAGCTGGCGAAGTTTAATAAAGACAATAAATTCCGCGCGATTGCGGTTCCATTTGATAATCTTTCAAAGCTTCTGATCAGGGATTCCAAGGGATTTATGCTGAATCCTGCAGGATTCCATCTTGCTATGCCCAAAGAACTGATTGAGGGACTTGGAAACCGATTTGAACTGGATTAGAATACAAAAAAAGACAGTACATGGGAGAATTTCCTGTGTTCTGTCTTTTTCCTTTTCAAAGAAATTAAAAGAAACAATTCAAAAGAATCTGTTTAAAAGAATCGAAATACCCCGAAAACCTTACCGAGAATTTTTACATCATTGACGATGATCGGATCCATGGAATCATTCTCCGGCTGCAGTCGGATGTGTCCGTGTTCTTTATAAAATGTCTTTACAGTGGCGGAATCATCCAGGAGAGCAACTACCATATCGCCATTCTCCGCATCCTGCTGCTGACGAACCAGAACATGGTCGCCGTCGAGGATTCCGGCATTGATCATGCTCTCACCCTTTACACGAAGAATGAAAGACTGATCATTCGGCATATATTCGGCCGGAATCGGATAATAGCTGTCAATGTTCTGTTCAGCCAGAAGCGGCTGCCCTGCAGCTACTGTGCCGACAATCGGGACATTGACCATTTCACGTCTGAGCATTTGAAAAGAGTCGTCAAGAATCTCAATCGCGCGCGGCTTTGTCGGGTCTCTTCGTATATATCCGTTCTTCTCAAGGGATTCCAGATGAGAATGAACCGATGATGTAGACTTGAGGTGGACCGCCTGACATATTTCACGCACTGCCGGTGGAAAGCCGCGTTCCAGTATCTGTTCTTTTATATATTCTAAAATTTCCTTCTGCTTTGGTGTAATCGTTCCAGGCATAATCACATACCTCCGTACATATGTTTTGTAAAGTATAGCATATACTTTCGGAAAAAGCAAACAAATGTTTTCCATGCGCTCTTTTATTATGGGCCATTTATGATAATGTCCTTATATACCACAAGAGAAAATGTCCCAA
>JAJQIL010000140.1 GCA_021199235.1 Lachnospiraceae bacterium
GTTGCTTCCTCGGTCTCGGTCTCTGCCTCGGTTGCTTCCTCGGTCTCAGTTTCTGCCTCGGTTGCTTCCTCAGTTGCTTCTTCGGTCTCTGCTTCCGTTGCTTCCTCGGTCGCTGCCTCAGTTACCGCTTCTGTCGCCGCCTCGGTCGTAGCTTCCGTCTCCTTATTGCTGGAGCCGCAGCCTGCAAGGGAAAGCGTCAGAACAGCAGCCATCGCAAACATTGTTGCCTTTTTCATAGTGCTTATTCTCCTCTCACACACTCTGTTCTGGTTACAGTTACAAAAAACGTTATGGCTATTATAGCACAACAAAACTAAAAAGCAATCACATCAGGCAAAAATTTGACATAAGTCAATTCAATCTTATGCGTCACTCCGCCCCGTTGATATAATTGATCAGTCCTTCTGCGCGGATGATCTTCTGCATGAATTCCGGGAATGCCTGGCCCTTGTATTCCGTGCCTTTGGTCCGGTCGTAGATCATGCCGCTGTCAAAATCGATCTCTACCTCGTCGCCTGCTTCGATGGCCTGCGCTGCCTGCGGGCATTCGATGATCGGCAGTCCGATATTGATCGCGTTCCGGTAAAATATGCGTGCAAACGTCTCGGCGATCACACAGCTCACGCCCGCTGCCTTGATGGCGATCGGCGCATGCTCCCTCGAGGAACCGCAGCCGAAATTCTTGTTTGCAACGATAATATCGCCTTTTTTCACCTGATGAATAAAGTCTTTGTCAATATCCTCCATGCAGTGCGTGGCAAGCTCCGCAGGGTCGGAGGAATTCAGATAGCGTGCCGGGATGATGACATCAGTATCTACGTTGTCCCCGTATTTAAAAACTCTGCCTTGCGCTTTCATTTGATCACCTCCAGATCCTCCGGCGAAGAGATCATGCCGGTCACCGCGCTTGCGGCCGCAACAGCCGGGCTGGCAAGATATACTTCCGAACCAACATGTCCCATACGGCCGACGAAATTGCGGTTCGTCGTAGAAACGCAGCGTTCTTTATCAGCCAATACGCCCATATAGCCTCCGAGACACGGCCCGCAGGTCGGTGTGCTGACCGCCGCCCCCGCTTCAATAAATGTCTTCAGAAGTCCTTCTTCCATAGCCTGCAGGTAGATGGCCTGTGTCGCCGGAATGACGATGCAGCGAAGGTTCTTTTTCACCTTACGGCCCTTCAGGATATCCGCGGCGATGCGCAGATCCGAGATACGTCCGTTCGTGCAGGAACCGATCACCACCTGATCGATGGGAAGTCCTTCCGGTATTTCCTGATGAACCTCATCGATCGTTTTTACATTTTCCGGAAGATGCGGGAAGGAAATCGTCGGGCGCAGTGTGCTTAAGTCGATCGTATACTCCGCGTCATATTCCGCGTCCGCATCCGCCTCAAAGACGCGGTATTCGCGCTTCGAATGCTCCTTCATGTAAGCGGCAGCCGCGTCGTCTACCGGGAAAATGCCGTTCTTTCCGCCGGCCTCGATCGCCATATTCGCGATGGTGAAACGGTCATCCATGGACAGATACTGAATTCCGTCGCCGACAAATTCCATGGATTTGTAAAGAGCTCCGTCCACACCGATCATCCCGATGATGTGAAGAATGATGTCCTTGCCGCTGATCCATTCTGCCGGCTTACCGGTCAGATTGAATTTCAGAGCCGACGGCACCTTGAACCAGGCTTTTCCCGTCGCCATGCCCGCCGCCATATCCGTACTGCCGACGCCCGTGGAAAATGCTCCGAGCGCGCCGTAGGTGCAGGTGTGCGAATCCGCTCCGATGATCACATCTCCGGCGACTGTCAGGCCCTGCTCCGGCAGGAGGGCATGCTCGATCCCCATCTGTCCGACGTCAAAATAATTGGTAATATCATGTTTACAGGCAAATTCCCGCACACACTTGCAGTGCTCCGCTGACTTGATGTCCTTGTTCGGAATAAAATGGTCCATCACAAGAGCAATCTTTTCCTTATCAAATACGCTGTCATCGCTTAAACGGTCCATCTCATGGATTGCTACCGGCGAAGTGATATCATTGCCAAGCACCAGATCCAGCTTTGCTTCGATGAGCTGTCCCGGCTCCACGTAATCCAGGCCTGCCGCTGCCGCAAGAATTTTCTGCGTCATTGTCATTCCCATGAATGTTCTCTCCTTTCCTCAATTCCTGTCATACAGACTGCCCGCGCCGGATGCAAATATCAAAAATGCCCTGTGCATCCGTGCGGATATATATCCTGTCATACAGGAAAACCGGAGAGCTTTCCTGTCAACGTTAAGCCCTCCGGTCAAAAACCTGATGTTTTCCGATGTTTCGGAAAGCAAAAGCGACTGTCAGTTGTTGATCAGCTTGTCCTCATCACTCCAGCTGTAGAGCTTGCGGATCTCAGCGCCAACAATCTCAGACGGATGCTCCGCCGCTTTCTTGCGCATCGCCTTGAAGTGAACCTGACCGCCTGCAGGAGACATATCAAGCAGGAAGTCTTTTGCAAACGTACCGTCCTGAATGTCGGAGAGGATCTTCTTCATCGTCTTCTTCGTCTCTTCGGTGATCAGCTTCGGTCCGGTCACATAGTCGCCGTACTCAGCCGTATTGGAGATCGAATAGCGCATACCCGCGAAACCGGACTGATAGATCAGGTCTACGATCAGCTTCATCTCGTGGATACACTCAAAATACGCGTTTCTCGGATCATAACCGGCTTCCACCAGAGTCTCAAAACCTGCCTGCATCAGTGCGCAGACACCGCCGCAGAGGACAGCCTGCTCGCCGAACAGGTCGGTCTCGGTCTCTGTACGGAAGGTGGTCTCCAGAACGCCTGCTCTCGCGCCGCCGATCGCCAGTGCGTACGCAAGTGCGATATCCAGAGCCTTGCCTGTCGCATCCTGTTCTACAGCCACCAGACACGGCACACCCTTGCCTGCCTGATACTCGCTGCGAACCGTATGGCCCGGTCCCT
The DNA here is from genome assembly GCA_021199235.1 of Lachnospiraceae bacterium. Taxonomy (GTDB): domain Bacteria; phylum Bacillota; class Clostridia; order Lachnospirales; family Lachnospiraceae; genus Choladousia. The sequence continues at coordinate 2,960 of JAJQIL010000140.1, forward strand.
TCGGCGCGATCATCGTTACATCGACATTCTTCGGCGGAACGATGCATCCGTAATGAATATTGAAGCCATGCGCAAACATCAGCATGTTGCCTTCTTCAAGGTTCGGTTCGATATCCTTCTTATACATTGCCGCCTGCTTCTCATCATTGATCAGGATCATGATGATATCCGCTTTTTTTGCAGCTTCCGCAGCCGTATAAACCTCAAAGCCCTGCTCTACCGCCTTATTCCAGGAACGGCTGCCTTCGTACAGACCGATGATGACATTGCATCCTGACTCCTTCGCGTTCAGCGCGTGTGCGTGACCCTGGCTGCCATAGCCGATGATCGCAATGGTCTTTCCCTCCAGCAGAGAAAGATTACAGTCTTTCTGATAAAAAATTCTTGCTGCCATTTTTGTCTCCTCGCATTTCTAAAAAATAATACTGTAAACGATGTAGATCGTTTGGTTGTGCCAGTCTCTGCCGGAAGGGCGGATCCTGACGGTTTTTATGAATAAAGGTTGCCTGTAACTGTTCACTGATTACGGCTGCCCTCTATTGCTCTTTTTACAGATACCGCACATCATCCGAGCCGCGGGAAAGCCCCGTGATACCGGTCCGCGCAAGCTCCAGGATCTCATGTCCGTCCAGCAGACGCATAAACGCGTCCAGCTTTGACTGCTGCCCGGTCAGCTCTATGATCAGGGAATCTGCGCCGACATCCACGACTCTGCCGCGGAATACATTCGCCATCGTGATGATATCCTGACGCTCATGTACATCCACACGGATCTTTACCAGGATCAGCTCCCGGCTGACACTGGTATCCTCCTCCAGGATCTTGATATCCACCACGTCGATCAGCTTGGCGAGCTGCTTTGTGATCTGGTCAAGCGTACGCTCATCCCCGCTCACCACAATGGTCATCCTCGAGTAGAGAGGATCCGTCGTCTCTCCTACTGTCAGGCTGTCGATGTTGTAGCCTCTTCGGCTAAACAGGCCCGCCACGTGGCTCAGCACACCGGCGGTGTTGTCTACCAGTAATGATAATACTCGTTTTTTCATGATATCTGCTCCCTTATCGGCGGCCTCATAAATGTCGGCAGCCTTTTTAATAGTAAACGACGTAAGTCGTTTTACATTGCGCCTGACGCAAGGCAGCGTAAGCTGCCAATCCTCGTGCGTCAGTGCGCATCCGATTGTATCTGCTCCGTCAGTCGTCCAGTCCGTAGGAGGCCAGAATCGCGTCTGCGACAGCCTGGGCCATCTTTTTCTTATTCTTCTGATAGAATGTCATATCGTCCTTGTCGTCCACAAACGCGGTCTCCAGAAGACCATAGGAGACACCGGCCTTATAGCAGAGGTTCATATTCAGCAGGTCGCTTCTGCGGACCAGACCGGTCGACCAGTATTTGAAGCCGGTATTCTTGATCGCCTTGGCAATCGCCTTATCGATCGAGACATCAGACTTGGACTTATGTACCAGCATCGCCGTCCCCGTATAGGAACCGTTGCCGCTGGTATTGGAGACGCCGCTGTTGAAATGGACCTCCAGCACATAGTCGTAATCCGTCCACGTCACAGACGGCCCTGTGGTCTTGCCGTAATAGGTCAGATTGTACATGGACTTATACAGGTTGTAGTTCTGATTATACATCGTGACCGAGATATCCGCCCCGGATGCGGTCAGATCATCATAAATCAGCGAGGAGAACTCCCGCGTCAGCTTTGACTCATAATAGGTCGTCCCGCTGATCGTCGCGCAGGCGCCGACATCTCCCTGTCCGTGACCGGCCACAAGCAGCACACGCACGGTCGTAGCCACGCCGTTCTCATTGATGTTCACGCCGTCCACCGTCGTGTTCGTCAGCATGATGCCGTTGGAATCAAAATAATACCGTTTCGAATTCACCTTTGTCCAGCCGGTCTGGCGAACGCCTTTGGAATTCAGATAATAAGTATTCCCGTTCACCGTCAGCCAGCCGGTCTGGCGCGCGCCGGTATCCGGATCCAGATAGTAATACTTCCCGCTGACCTTCAGCCAGCCGGTCACCTTCACGCCGGATTTATAATAGTAATAAACGCCCCCGACCTTGTACCAGCCCTTTGCCTTGCCGGTCTTCACGCCCTTGGAATTCACCGCGTAGCCGTCCGGGGTCACCGTACTCACAAGCCTGTGTCCCGAGCTGTCCACGTAATACTTGCCGCTGATCCACTTATCCGTCTGCATTACGCCGCTCGAATTGAAATAATAGTAATAGCTGCCGATCTTATGCCAGCCGGTATACTCTCTGCCTTTCGTACCGGTACTGCCGGTCTTCCTGTAATAATGCTTTCCGTCTTCTTCTGTCACCCAGCCGGTCTTCATCTTTCCGGACGCATTAAAATAGAAATAATAGCTGCCGATCTTCTGTCTCCCGACAAGCATCACACCAGCCGGACTTTTCTTTTTAAAATAATAAAGGCTGCCGCCGATCTTCTTCCATCCGTTCTGCTGCCGGACACCTTTGGACGAAAAATAATAGGTATAATCGCCAACCGTGTAAAATCCGGTCACCCGGCTTCCTTCCGGACCGTCCGTATCCTCCGCAGTCCGCAGATAATAATACTTGCCGCTAAGCTTCAGCCAGCCCGTCTTCATAACCCCTTTGGAATAATAGTAAGTATAACCGTTTTCCGTCTTCCAGCCGCTGGACGCCGCTGACGCGCTCTGGGCACAAAATAATGCTCCCAGCATGATCATTGCTGCAAGCACGAAAACCTTTGATACTTTTCTCATTGAAACTCTCCTCATTCCTGTATCTCACAGACGTATGCCTGTCCTTTGAAAAAGCCGCCGCAGCCAAACGTTCTCCCCGGATGCGGTTACGTGATACTATGTTATTCTAGCACACTCTTACCCATCACACAAGCACTTTTATTAACAGTTTCGCACAGCTATGGGCCATTTATGATAATGTCCTTATATACCACAAGAGAAAATGTCCCAA
>JAJQIL010000060.1 GCA_021199235.1 Lachnospiraceae bacterium
AACAGATTCCTATTTTATGAAATTTGTTCTTGCAATCTGTGGGCCATTGTGATAGACTGTCCATGTTTGAGAACGGAGGTGTAATCGTGGCAACGGTAATTCGAATTATTCTGACAGTATTATTTATATTGGTATGCATTGTGATGACTGTACTTGTACTTGCCCAGCAGGGTAAGGAAGAAGGGCTTGGCTCAATCGGCGGCATGAGCAATTCTTACTGGAGCCAGAACAAATCGCGGTCGATGGAGGGCAATATAGTCAAGATTACGAAGTGGCTTGCAGTTGCGTTTATCCTGATAGCGGTTATTTTGAATCTTGGTTTCTAGACGAGTAAAGAGGACTGATGCAGAGGGTTTGCATGAGTCCTTTTCTTTTCTTATGCGCACGGCCGGGCAAGGCATATCCCATGCGAAGTGAGGGTTGCCCTCGCCCCGGTATAATTATATATGAGGAAATGTATCAATGGGAGAATCCATAAAATTAATCGCAAACAATAAAAAAGCGTATCATGACTATTTTATTGAAGAAACCTGTGAGGCGGGACTGGCCCTGCACGGTACGGAGGTAAAATCCCTGCGTATGGGAAAATGCAGCATCAAGGAGTCTTTTGTGCGCATTGAGAATGGGGAGATCTTTATCTATGGCATGCACATCAGTCCTTATGAGAAAGGGAATATTTTCAATAAAGACCCTTTGCGTGTAAAAAAGCTGCTGATGCACCGGCAGGAGATCGGTCGGATGGCGGGAAAAGTCGCGGAAAAAGGATATACGCTGGTTCCGCTGCGGGTATATTTCAAAGGCAGCCTTGTGAAGGTTGAGATAGGCCTGGCAAAGGGCAAGAAGCTTTATGATAAACGCCAGGATATTGCGAAAAAGGATCAGCGCAGGGAGGCTGAAAAGGAATTCAAGCTGCGGCTGAGGTAAAAGTAAGAAACTGTGCTTCACGCATGATCCGGCACAGTCTGCACAGGGTATTGTTACACAGTTTCCAGGAAAGGAGGAAAAAGATATGCCAGGAGGAAGAGCAGGCGGAGGGCACGGAGGCGGTCCCGGCGGCGGACCGGGAGGTCCGGGCGGAGGCCCCGGAGGCCCGAGAGGCGGAGGCCCCGGCGGTCCCGGAGGCGGATTCAGAGGCGGTCCGGGAGCACCTCCACCCCCGCGCAGAGGCTGGGGCGGATATGGAGGATATCCCCGCAGAGGATGCTGCAGCATTCCGTTTTGCTGCATCATAGCGGTGATCGTGCTTCTCGCAGTGATATTCTAAATGTGTTTTTTTACATGCTTTTTTAACACTCATGCCCGTTACACGGGTATTGTCAGACAGGAAAAGGCAGGCGGCCGATACAGCCGTCTGTTTTTGCGTCTTCATTTATCTGTCATGGGATTGCCGGTTTGTTTCATATAATAACTACTGATTCTTCAGGAAAGGACAGGCCGGAATGAAAAACAGAAAACAGCTGGAAACGCTGCTGGCGGTTATGGAACTGGTGGCTCTGGTTGGAATCCTGATGCTTTCTTTTTACCTGCTTTACGGTTATTTTGAGGAAGGCGGACAGGGTGCAGAAACGCAAAACGGAAGCGCACTTATTGATACTGTTGATACCAGCGCGGTCTCTGTTCGTGTGCGCATTCTGGATGATTCCTGGTCAGAAACACTGTTTGATGAGATTACTGTATCTTCATCGAACAGTTTCATCGTCGAGCGGGGAACATATACGGAAACAGAAGCTTTTGTGAGCGGCTCCGCAAAGGAAAGCGATGAAGCAGGCCAGACGTACATAGCCGCTGCCGACGACATGGAACCCTGGGATGCGCTGCGGCTGTATTCGACTGAGGGCAGTACTCTTACCGTGACAAGCCTTACGAGGGCAGACGGTTCGCCGGAATACAGCGGAGAACTCTATATCTATCGGCTGGAGGAAGGGCTTGCTCTGGTAAACGAGCTGCCTTTGGAGGAGTATCTTTATGCAGTTGTGTCAAGTGAGATGCCATCGTATTTTCCGGAAGAAGCGTTAAAAGCACAGGCAGTCTGTGCACGGACTTACGCGCTCCGGTGCATGGAAGAGAAGAAAAACGGCAGGGATACGGCCTTGGAAGAGATGAATAATGAAAATGTGAATGAAAAGAATACAGATGAAACGAATATTAATGAAAAAAATCTGGCAGATTTGAATGACAGCGCGTCGTTTCAAGTGTATAATAACAGAAAATCCACGCAGGCCTCTGTCAACGCTGTGGATGCGACGTGCGGGAAAGTGCTGCTGGCGGATGAGATTCAATACTATTCGACTTCTGTCCTTTCAGAACACAGGAATGATCTGGGCAGAGAAGAGGATTTTCGGGAGTTTCTGGAGGAAACGCCCGAGGAAGGGGCGGAGTATGGATCTTTATGGATTCGCTGGCAGGCAGAGATTCCGACAGAGCGGATTCTGGAGAATCTGGAAACACTGTATGCGGAACAATGGAAAGAGAAATACTCAGACGAAAACGTTTTGACGGAATCTGCGGCTGACATTGCAGTAATGTCCCGCAGTGAAAATGGACAGGTACAGACGCTTGCGGTCACAGTTGGGATCGGAACAATTGAGATTGAGGGTGAGTACGCAGTCCGGCAGCTTCTTGCGCCAGACGATACAGAGGTAGTCCTGATGGATGGTTCCACCGTATCCGGCATGCAGCTGCTGCCAAGCGCGTTTTTTTATATAGACGGGAGCACATCTGATAGAGAAAGCGTATGCATATATGGAGGCGGATACGGACACGGGAATGGTATGAGCCAGTACGGAGCGGCACAGATGGCTGCTGACGGGGCTTCCTGGTTGGAAATTCTGGAGTATTATTTTGGAAATAATGGACAGGGAGAATGAAAAAAGAATGGATAAAACTCATGACACAATCCGGTTTGCGCGGAATGTATTAAAAAAGGTGAGTGCGGATCAGGTGCGGGCACATGCTGCGGAAGCGGCGTTTTTTACTATGATGTGCTGTTTTCCAATCCTGATGCTGCTTATGACAATGCTGAAATACACTTCAATTTCGCCGGAAACGCTGGTGACAGCGCTGGAAGACATTACGCCGTTTGAAGTACGGGAAATGATTGAGCCGATTGTGAATTCCATCTATGATCAGTCCGTTGCCCTGATTTCCGGAACTGCGATCATTGCGGTCTGGACGGCCGGAAAAAGCGTATTGGGAATGGCGGACGGACTGAACGTGATCTACCGGATTGAGGAGACCCGAAATTATTTCATGGTGCGGCTTCGCGCGGCAGCCTATATTATCGTGCTGGTGGCTGCACTCGGATTCAGCATTGTGATACTTGTCCTGGGATACAGCGCCGGTGATTTTGTGTCGGAACACCTGACAATATTTCAGTATCTCCCGGATTTCAGTACGATCCTTCCGGCTCTTTTGACGATGGTGGCTCTGGTGGCTTTGTTTTTACTGATGTACAGCTATCTGCCGGGACGCAGGATGCGGCTTTCCAGCCAGCTGCCGGGCGCAATTTTTGCGTCGGTTTCCTGGAGCATTTTTTCCTTTATTTTTTCGATTTATCTGGATTATTCCACCAATATGTCCGTGATCTACGGCAGCCTGACGACACTGGTGGTTGTGATGCTGTGGCTCTATGTCTGCATGTACCTCTGGTTCATCGGTGCGGAGATCAATCATTATCTGATGGCTCCGGAGCTGTTTTCCGCGGATGTGCCCGCGCCATGGGAACGATGAGGGGATATGCTGTTCTGAATTTTTACAAAATTTTACTCGCTATTTTTTGTGGAATATAGTATAGTATCTCACATGCCGGACATCTTACATTCTGGTTCGGCTGACTGCAGTAAAAAGATAAACGCATGAAAACATCTGACAATAAGGAGGAGTCTGGTTATGCCAAAATGGTTAAAGGATGCAGTATTTTATGAAATTTATCCGCAGTCATTTTACGATACCAACGGAGACGGCATCGGAGATTTCAACGGAATCATTGAAAAGCTGGACTACATAAAGGAACTGGGGTGCAATGCCCTCTGGATCAATCCCTGTTTTGACTCACCGTTTCACGATGCAGGATATGATGTGCGCGATTATAAAAAAGTGGCGCCGCGCTACGGCACGAACAGTGACCTGTACCGCCTGTTTGGGGAGGCGCACCTGCGGGGGATTCATGTGCTGCTGGATCTTGTGCCGGGACATACCTCGGAGGAACATGAGTGGTTTCTGGAGAGCCAGAAAGCAGAGAAAAACGAATATTCCAACCGTTACATCTGGACGAACGCGGCATTTCAGCCGGCGAAGGACTTCCTTTATATCGGCGGGGAGACGGAACGCGACGGCGTCTATGTACTGAACTTTTTTAAATGCCAGCCGGCTTTGAATTATGGCTTTTTAGAGCCGCAGGAGGACTGGCAGCTTCCGATGGATCATCCGGACTGTATCGCGACGCGCGACGCGATGAAAGATGTGATGCGTTTCTGGCTGGATCACGGCTGTGACGGATTCCGCGTGGACATGGCAGATTCTCTGGTAAAAAATGATGATGAGAAAAAGACCGGCACCTCCGCTATCTGGAGAGAGGTTCGGGAAATGCTCGATGAGGAATATCCGGAGGCGGCGATGGTTTCCGAATGGAACGCGCCGGTGAAGGCGATCAATCAGGGCGGCTTTCACATGGACTTTTACCTGAACTGGGGCGGCAACGGCTACAATTCCCTGATGCGCGATTACGACACAGGTGAGGACAACAGCTATTTCAAAAAGGACGGCAAGGGCGATATCACTCGCTTTCTGGATGAATACACGCCGCGTTATGAGGCGACAAAAGAAAACGGCTATTACTGCCTGATCACCTGCAATCATGACACCCCGCGCCCCAAGTTCAATCTCGATGATTCGGAGCTCAAGATTGCCTACGCCTTTATCTTCACCATGCCGGGAGTGCCATTCCTCTACTACGGAGATGAGATCGGCATGCGCTATCAGAAGGAACTGAAGACGAAAGAGGGCGGCTATCAGCGGACAGGCTCCCGTACTCCGATGCAGTGGAATTCGGAGAAGAACGCAGGATTTTCCACCTGCCCGGCGGACGCGCTGTATCTGCCGGTGGACACCGCACCGGACGCGCCGAATGTGGCGGATCAGGCGGCAGAGAAGGATTCCCTTTACAATACGGTGAAAGATCTGATCGCCCTGCGCCATCGTGAGGAGGATCTGCAGGCAGATGCGGATTTTGAGGCAGTCTATGCGGAGGTTGGCAAGCATCCGTTTGTATACCGCAGAGGCGGCATTCTGGTCGCGCTGAATCCGACAACAGAGACCGCTACGGCGCCGGTATCGGCGGACGGCTGGAAAGTCATCTTCTCTATTGGCAGCGGCAAGGCGGAGAATGGCACGATCACGCTGGCGCCGCAGTCGTGTATTGTGCTGAAATGAGGAAATAATGAGCTGATCCGTTGTTACCATTCACAGTTGATTTTTCAGAGTGTGTCTGATTGCTGAAACTTTTAG
>JAJQIL010000089.1 GCA_021199235.1 Lachnospiraceae bacterium
CCGGCAGGGACTGGAGATGGGCCGGGCCCAAGTGATGCAGGCGGAGGCGGCCGGCGTGGAGCCGGTGGTCGCGATGAATCCGATCCTCTTAAAGCCTACGAATGACATTGGCTCGCAGGTCATCGTGAACGGCGAGGTGATCGGTACGATGAACGCCCGCGATTATTTTAAAATGAAAAAAAGCCTGATCCCGGATATTATGAAAGCATATGAATTGCTGGACCGGGAATACGATATTATTGTGATTGAAGGAGCGGGCAGCCCTGCCGAGATCAATCTCAAGCAGGATGATATCGTCAATATGGGAATGGCAAAGCTGGCGGACGCGCCTGTGCTTCTGGTCGGAGATATCGACCGAGGGGGCGTTTTTGCACAGCTCTACGGAACGACAGAGCTTCTGGAAAAAGAAGAAAAAGAGCGCATCAAAGGGCTGATCATCAACAAATTTCGCGGCGACAAATCCATTCTTGACCCTGGCGTGGAGATGCTGGAGAATCTGACCGGCATCCCGGTCGTCGGCGTGACGCCCTATCTGCATGTCAGTCTGGAGGATGAGGATTCCTTAAGCGAACGGCTGGAAGGATCGGGTACACCAGCGGATTCCGGAAAGGTTGCACTGATCGATCTGGCGGTAATCCGGCTTCCCCGTATTTCTAATTTTACGGATTTCAATGTGTTTGAAAGTATTGAAGGTGTATCCGTGCGTTATGTTTCATCCGTGAATGAGCTGGGCAGGCCGGATCTGATCTTTTTACCCGGCACCAAAAATACGATGAAGGATCTCCTGTGGATGCGGCAGAACGGTCTGGAAGCCGCGGTTCTGAAAGCGCATCAGTCAGGTACCGTGATTTTTGGCATCTGCGGCGGTTATCAGATGCTTGGCAGGACGATCACAGATGCAGAAGGCGTGGAAGAAGGAGGCACCATCCGCGGAATGGGGCTGTTGGATATGGATACGGTATTTGAGAGTGAAAAGGCACGTACCCGCGTGGAAGGAAGTTTTCTTGCTCCTGAAGGCGTGCTGGCAGGACTCTCCGGTGTGCCTGTACGCGGTTACGAGATCCATATGGGGAGGTCATCACCCTGTCAGGCCCCGGAAAATGATGCTTTGTCTTCGCGGACATGCTCCGGCGGGCCTGGCACGCAAAAATCTCATTGTGAGCCCGTACCTGAGACAAGGCTGCAGAGTCTGACATCCATCCAGGATACGATCACCGGTGTGAAAAAGCAGGACGGAGCGTGGAAGGATAATGTATATGGCACCTACATCCATGGCGTTTTTGACCGCGAAGAGGTCTGCTCAGCTGTTGTCCGGTCGCTTGCCAAAGCGAAAAATCTCACAGAAGAGATAGGGACAGCGATGGATTTTGCCGCTTTTAAAGAGACACAGTATGATCTTCTGGCGGACGGACTGAGAGCGAATCTGGATATGGATGCGATTTATCGCATTTTAAATGGAGACTGATCCGTAATACTGCTGCAAAACAGTACAATTTAAAGAATAAGAGAACGAAGGAGAGACCCAAAATGAAAGAGATATCGAAGCTGATGGAGTATCGTGAAAGCGTGCGGGTGGTGGATGCGACACTGCGCGACGGCGGCCTGGTAAACGACTTTTATTTTTCTGATGAGTTTGTTCGCGCATTGTATCAGGCGAATTTGAAAGCCGGTGTGGACTATATGGAATTTGGCTATAAGGCATCGCGCGAGATGTTTGATCCGAACAAATTCGGCAAGTGGAAATTCAGCAGCGATGATGACATCCGCGCAATAGTCGGGGATAATAATACGAATCTGAAGATCTCTGTTATGGCAGATGTTGGCCGCTGTGATTATAAGACAGATATCATCAACCGTGCTGACAGCCCGATCGATCTGATCCGTGTTGCTACGTACCTGAATACGATTCCTGGGGCGGTGGAGATGATCGAAGACGCGCACGCCAAAGGGTATGAGACGAGCTGCAATATCATGGCGATCTCCAATGCGCAGGAAGGAGATCTTGAGGTGGCACTTGATCTTCTTGGCAGGACGCCGGTAGATGTTGTTTACATTGTGGACAGCTACGGATCGCTGTATCCGGAACAGATTGCCCGTATTGCAGATCTTTATATGAATTTTGCTGCCAAATACGGCAAAAAGGTCGGTATCCACGCCCATAACAATCAGCAGCTGGCGTTTGCCAATACGATTGAGGCGGTCGGAGATGGTGCGGACTGGCTGGACGGCACCTATGCGGGCATGGGCCGCGGCGCGGGCAACTGCGCAATGGAGCTGCTGCTTGGCTTTTTGCGCAACCCGAAATATAAGATTTTTCCTGTGATTCAGTTTGTTGACGAGTACATCGGTCAGCTTAAGAAGGAAGGAGCAGTCTGGGGATATGATCTGCAGTATCTGATGACCGGCATTTTAAATCAGCATCCGCGTACTGCGATTGCATTTACGAAAGACGGAAGAACGGATTACACGGAGTTTTACCGTGAGGTCGTAGCGCAGGATTAATACGGACAGGAACAGCGAAGCTGCTTCATAGATATTCGTATCAGCAATGTAAGAGCCATGACACACCGGAAAGGAATTTCAGATGGACAGGAAACAGAAGGCAGGCGCAGGAATATATAGTACAGAGGGACAAAAAAGGATCACTCCTGACGATATCGAGCGCCTGGGCCCGATGGAGATTGAGCGCCGCAGTTTTTCCATTATCACGGAAGAGGCGGGAAGCAGGATCGCGGACGATGAACGGTCGATGATCGTGAAGCGTGTGATCCATACGACAGCGGATTTTGATTATATTGAAAATCTCTGCTTTTCGGACGGCGTGGTATCCCGCGCTCTCGAAGCGCTCAAAAATGGCGCGTGGATCATTACGGACACCAATATGGCGCTCTCCGGTATCAATAAGGCAAGCCTGAAAAAAGCAGGCGGCGAGGCACACTGCTTTATGGCAGATGAGGACGTGGCACAGCGGGCGAAGAGCCTTGGTGTGACACGGGCTTCCGTCTGTGTGGATAAAGCTGCCGCGCTGGGACATCCATTGATCTATGCGGTCGGCAACGCGCCCACCGCTCTGATCCGGCTTTATGAACTGATCTGTGATGGGAAAATCCGTCCCGAACTCATCATCGGAGTACCGGTCGGGTTTGTCAATGTCGTGCAGTCTAAAGAGCTCATCATGCAGACGGACATTCCTTATATTGTGGCAAGAGGACGCAAGGGCGGCAGTAATGTTGCTGCCTGTATTTGCAATGCGCTTTTATATATGCTGGACGGAAGCCGCGGCTGATTTTTTCAGATGAAGTGGCAGGTCGTCTCTGGTGCCTGGCGTCGGCACGAGAATGCGCCGGGACGATTCTTTTATCGGTTAGAAAGGAGACACATTATGTGCGGAATAGTAGGGTATACGGGAGAACAGCAGGCAGCCCCCATTCTTCTGGACGGCTTGTCAAAGCTGGAATACAGAGGCTATGATTCTTCAGGTCTTGCAGTCCGTGACGGAGAAAAAAGGACGGAAGTCGTAAAGGCGAAAGGCCGTCTCCGCGTTCTGGCGGAGAAGACAAATGAAGGAAATGCAATGCGGGGAACCTGCGGAATCGGCCATACCCGTTGGGCGACTCATGGAGAACCTTCGGAGATCAATGCGCATCCTCATGTGGCAGGCGACATGGAAGTTGTTGCCGTTCACAATGGAATCATTGAGAATTATCAGGAACTGAAAGATAAGCTGACGCGGAATGGCTACTCTTTTTATTCGAATACGGATACTGAAGTTGCTGTGAAGCTGATTGACTATTATTACAAAAAATACCAGATCGGACCGATTGACGCGCTGGCCAAATCCATGGTGCGTATCCGTGGATCTTACGCGCTTGCTGTCATGTTTAAAGATTATCCGGGCGAGATTTATGCGGCAAGGAAAGACAGCCCGATGGTCATCGGTGTCGCGGATGGAGAAACCTATGTGGCGAGCGATGTGCCTGCCATCTTAAAGCATACCAGGAACGTTTATTATATTGATAATCTGGAGATGGCGCGGCTCACAAAGAACTCCGTCGAATTTTATGATCTGAACGGCGACCTGGTAGAAAAACAGCCGGCCACGATCGAGTGGGATGCGGAAGCAGCTGAAAAAGGCGGTTTTGAACATTTCATGATGAAAGAGATTCACGAACAGCCGAAGGCGGTGGAGGACACGCTTCATTCTGTCGTGAAGGATGGAGTACTGGATTTTGAATCCATTGGCCTTACCGATGACATGATCCGCAGCATCCGGCAGATTTATATTGTGGCCTGCGGTTCCGCATATCATGTCGGTATGGCAGCACAGTACGTGATTGAGGATATTGCCCGTATTCCTGTACGGGTGGATCTGGCTTCGGAGTTCCGCTACCGCAATCAGATCCTCGATCCGGACGGTCTGGTGATCGTAATCAGTCAGAGCGGCGAGACAGCGGATTCACTGGCAGCGCTCCGCAAAGCAAAGGAACATCAGATGCGGACTCTGGCAATTGTGAATGTGGTCGGAAGCTCAATCGCGCGGGAAGCAGATCACGTATTCTACACGCTTGCCGGACCGGAAATTGCAGTAGCAACGACGAAAGCATACAGCACCCAGCTGATTGCCAGCTATCTTCTGGCTCTGCAGATAGGCGTAGTTCGGGAAACACTGACAGGCGAAGAATGTGCTTCCCTTATTGCGGAGCTGGAGACCCTTCCGGATAAGATTTCCAGAATCCTGGATGACAAAGAACGGCTGCAGTGGTTTGCCGCGAAGTATGCCAACGCAAAGGATATTTTCTTTATCGGCAGAGGACTTGATTACGCAATTTCGCTGGAAGGCAGCCTGAAAATGAAAGAGATCAGCTATATTCACTCTGAGGCATATGCGGCGGGAGAGCTTAAGCATGGCACGATTTCGCTCATCGAGGAGGGGACGCTGGTCATCGGTGTGCTGACGCAGAATGATCTTTACGAGAAGACGGTAAGCAACATGGTGGAGACACAAAGCCGCGGAGCATATTTGTTCGGACTGACGACTTACGGCAATTACGCGATCGAGGATCACGTCAATTTTACCGTTTACATTCCGAAGACTGACCCGCATTTTGCAGCTTCTCTGGCAGTTATTCCGCTTCAGCTGCTCGGTTATTATGTATCCGTTGCAAAGGGCCTTGATGTCGACAAGCCAAGGAACCTTGCCAAAAGTGTTACCGTAGAATAAGTATAGAGGAATTTTTTTGAAAAATGCTCTGTCAAGCGTTTTTGAAAATGTCCTGAAAAATTTTTAACATAAGCCCCGGAG